>CAYRFY010000867.1:0-2741 GCA_964423635.1 uncultured Armatimonadia bacterium
CCGCACGAGGCCGGCGAATGACAAGGCGGACGGTGGCTCGCAAGGAGCGGGGTCGTGGCCGTCCACCTCTCCCAGCCCGCGCAGCGGGCGTCCGGGAGAGGTCACGGCCGCGGTAGCGGCCGTGGGTGAGGGGCCGGCGTGGGGCGAACCACCAGCCGCTTTGAGGCACCGCCATACGTCTGCGGGCCATGGCACTTTCCGGTGTGGCACCGGCATGGGCCGCACGAGGCCGGCGAATGACAAGGCGGACGGTGGCTCTCGGCAGGGCGGCCCCTCACCCACAAGCGGTCCGGAGGACCGCCAGACTCTCCCGGTCGTCCCGCAGAACGGGACTGGGAGAGGTGAACGGCGGCGGCCCTGCGAAACGGGGCCTGCCGGTAACCGGCATGATCCAAGATCCAGGCCTGCCCCGACATCCACATCCACGGTGAGCTATGATGCCTTATCCACAGTTCGACCGCTCTCGGCTCGTGCTCCGGCCTCTGGCCGAGCGCGAGCATGACCTGGACCTCGGTGTCATCATGGCCCTGGACGATCCGGTGGAGGAGCTGGAGGATCCGGGCCTGAAGGCCGTTGCCGAGCGGGTCGTGGCCGCCCGGGACCGTGGCGCCGAGCGGCTCTTGCTCATGGGCGCCCACGTCATCCGGCAGGGGAACTCGCGGCTTATCATCGACCTCATGCGCCGCGGTTTCATCACCCACCTGGGCCTCAACGGCGCCTGCGTCATCCACGACTTCGAGTTCGCCCTCATCGGGGCGACTACGGAGAGCGTGGCCAGGTACATCCGCGTCGGGCAATTCGGGCTGTGGGAAGAGACGGGGTGGATCAATGACGCGGTGAACCGGGGCGCCGACGAGGGCCTGGGGATCGGAGAGGCCGTGGGCCGGATGATCGTGGAGCGCCGGTTCCCACACCGGGACATCAGTCTCCTCGCCGCCGCCTACGAGCTGGGCATCCCCGCTACCGTTCATGTGGGCATCGGCAGCGACATCATCCACGAGCACCCCAACTTCGACGGGGCCAGGACCGGCGCCGCCTCGTACCGCGACTTCCTGACCATTGCCGACACCATCACGCGCCTGGAGGGCGGGGTGATGCTGAACTTCGGCACCGCCGTGATGGGGCCCGAAGTGTACCTCAAGGCCCTGAGCATGGCCCGCAATGTGGCGCATCAGGAGGGGCGAAAGATTGCCCATTTCACCACGGCGGTCTTCGACCTGGCGCCCCTGGGGCCCGAATACCATGCCCAGCCGGAGAAGAGCAATCCCTTCTACTACTTCCGGCCCTGGAAGACGATCCTGGTCCGCACCGTGCAGGACGGGGGCGAGAGCTTCTACATCCAGGGCGACCACCGCCGCAGCTTCCCCACGCTGTACCGGCGCATCCTCTCCCGAAATGAGGCCCGGCCATGACCGTCGAGCGCATGGAAGAGCTACTCTCCCGCTTCCCCCACGTCTCGCTGGCCGTGGTGGGCGACTTCTTCCTGGACAAGTACCTCATCGTGGAGCAGGCCCTCACCGAGGTCTCTTTGGAGACCGGCCTGGACGCCTACCAGGTGGTGGCCAGGCGCTGCAGTCCCGGGGCCGCGGGGACGGTGACCAACAACCTCAGCGCCCTGGAGGTGGGGCGGATCCGGGCCGTCGGCTGCATCGGGGAGGACGGTGAAGGCTTCGAGCTGCGCCGGGGCCTCGAGCAGCGCCGGGTGGATATGACCCACCTGCTGAGCCATCCCGACTGGTTCACTCCCACGTATACCAAGCCGATGCTGCGCGACGAAAACGGGCGGGAGAGCGAGCTCAACCGGCTGGACATCAAGAACCGCGAGGCCACGCCGCGGGAGATCGAGAACGGCATCCTCGGGGAGCTGGAGCGCGTGCTGCCTCACGTGCAGGCGGTCGTGGTGCTGGACCAGATCGCCCAGCGCGACCTGGGAGCGATCACCGATTACGTCCGCGAGGGCATTCAGAACCTGGCGAAAGAGCACCCGGAAGTGGTGTTCTTCGCCGATTCACGGGAGAGTATCGGCCTGTTTCGGGATGTAACGATCAAGCCCAACAAGCTGGAGGCGGCGCGGTCGTGCGGGTATGAGGGGACGGAGGAGGCGCTCTCGGCGGAGGATGCGCAGAGGTTCGGCGCGCAACTGGTGGCGCGCAATGGCCGGCCGGCTTTCGTGACGGCGGGAGTGGAGGGCATCGTGGTGTTCGATGGGGCCGCCGCCCGGCGGGTGCCGGCGGTGCCTGTCCCGCCGCCTGTGGACATCGTCGGCGCCGGTGACAGCACGACGGCGGGAATTGTGGCGGCGCTGTGTGCCGGCGCCACGCTGCACGAGGCGGCGGTGATGGGCAATTGTGTGGCCTCGCTCACCGTGCAGCAGTTGGGCACCACCGGCACGGCCTCGCGGGAGCAGGTAAGCCGGCGCTTCCGCGAGCACGCCGGGCAGTTCGAGGGCCTATAGGGAGAGGGTAGCTCTGTGGGAGGCGGGGAGCTTGCCGTTGTAGGGCGGGGGCTGTACCGCGCCAGGCCGTTGGCCGCTGTAGGGCGGCGACCTGTGCGCCGCCGCCGTTGGTCGTTCACCCCCTCCTCCCGTCGCCCGCGGTGTTTGCGGGCGTAAGGGAGAGGGGGCAGGGGGGTGAGGCGCCCGCTCGCCGTTGGTGCCGTCCCAGCGGCCAACGGCGGCGCGGTACAGGCCCGCGCCCTACAAAACGACAGGCGCCACGGCCGTTCGCCGTTCACCCCCTCCT
>CAYRFY010000868.1:0-2740 GCA_964423635.1 uncultured Armatimonadia bacterium
CGCGCCGCGGGTCAACGTAGGGGGAGTACGTTGACCGCGCGGCGCGAAGAGAAACGGCGGCTGTCTTCATCAAGAGGCGCCCCTGCCGGGGCGCCTCCCGCCCTGCCGGTGTCTAGCGCCGGCGCCCCTCAATAGCGCCCGGCCTTCTGTCCCGATTGCGGTCGCGATCTCGATTGCGGTCGTCTCCGCTTCCGGTCCTGAGCCCGGTTCCATGGCTGTAGACCGATCCGGCGGTCACCCGCGGCGGCAAGGTCCTCGCCGTGGGCGCCTGCCTGGCGCTGAACGGGTCGCCGAACCCAAACGGCGTCATCTGCGGCGGCTGCGGCCTGCCACCGATATTGGTGGAAGTCCCGATCTGGGGGCTGCCCACTGTCCCGTAGTTCGGGGGCAAAGAGTGTCTCACCTCAGGCCGCCGCTGGGGTGTGCTCACTCGCGGCGCGAGCGACCCGCGGTCGGGCCCGGAGACTCGTGGCGTCGGCACGGTGAAGTGCTCATTGCCGCCTCTGTTCCGATCCGGCCTCGTGCTCCCCGAGGGCGGCTGGATGTGGCCGACAGACCCGCCCGTCCGCGGCAGAGTGGGTGTCGATACCGGGGTCAGCCGGTCCTCGCCCCTTCTGTCACGATCCGGCCTCGTGCTCCCCGAGGGCGGCTGGATATGGCCGACAGACCCGCCGCTGCGCGGCTGACCCGGCGTCGGGACCGTGAACCGCTCATTGCCGCCTCTGTCCCGATCCGGCCTCGTGCTCCCCGAGGGCGGCTGGATATGGCCGACAGACCCGCCGCTGCGGGGCTGACCCGGCGTGGGTACCGTCAGACGCTCATTGCCGCCTCTGTCCCGGTCCGGCCTGGTAGCGCCCGAAGGCGGCTGAATGTGCCCTACTGACCCGCCGCTGCGCGGCTGACCCGGCGTCGGCACGGTGAAGTGCTCGTTGCGCCCTCCGCTCGACGGTCCATCGCTGCGCCGGCCGCGGATGAACCCGGTGTCTCGCGAGCCTCCCGTGCCGGGCCGCGGACGATCCGAGACGTGGCCGCCGGACGGAACCGGGCCGGGACGCGAGACGCGGTGAAGATCACGAGGCGGTGGGGCGCCCACGGAGCCATGGCGATTGCCGGTGATGGCCCCGACGCGCCGACTGCCCACCCAGTCCACCGAGCGCCGATGCCGGCCGTAGTCCTCGACGAACTGCGGGAAGTGGCGGCGCGGACGGCGATCCCGGACCCAGTTGTAGTAGCTGTCGAAGTACACCGGGTGTCGCCGGTACACGCCGCAGTACATGATGGCGTCACACGGCGTGAACCACGGGTCAAAGCGGGTGTAGAAGTAGTCCCAGCCGAAGGGACAGCCGAACGACAGGCTCATGCTCAGAAGCGCCCGGTTCAGCACTACCGGCTCCACTCCGATGAAGTCGACTCGGCCGTCAGACCAGATGGTTAGCCGGCTGAAGTGGCTGGTGGGGATCCCCAGGGCCATGATGGTCGGACCCCACCGCCGGTGATGCGAGTGGGCGTAGAGCCTGCCCACGCGGTAGTAGTCGCAGCGGGCCACATTCCCCACATAGAAGGCCACCATGACCTCGGAGGGACTGTACAGATAGCGATAGCGCGCCCGACGCACGTGGTCGATAGGAACTTCCCAGTTCTCCGCGGCCATCTCAATGGCGTACAGCGTCTCCAGGTCGGCGTCTCGGGGCTCCTCGGCCATCACCGGGACGAGGTCCTCCGTCGTCCGCCCGTGGTCGCGGGTGAGCTGGACCAGGTCCATGCCCGACTGCCGGCCCTCGGCGTACCAGTTCACCTGGCGCCGCGCCTCAGGCAGGTATCGGGAGATGTCCGCCCGGGTGCGATGGGCGATGGCCGCGGCGGCCATCACATCCAGTGGGCTCCAGCCTGCGTCGTAGTAGTCGAAAGTCTGCTCGGGGTCCAGACCGTACACGTGGGCCAGCGCCGAGCAGGTGAACAGCGCCAGATAGACGTTATCGTCCAGAACTTCGGGCTCTGTCACCTCAAAGCTCGCGGGGATCGCCATGGCGTTCAGCGCATCCGCCTCCACCCGCAGCTTTTCGGCGATGTCGCCCCACGAAGCACCCGCCGCCCGCAGCGCGCTCACCTCCGTGAAGCTCTCCCCCGAAAGGTAGGCCATGTAGAACGTGGGCAGCACGTCCTGCACCGGCATGCCGATCTCGGCGGCCCGGTTAATGATCTCCCCACCGTCGTAGCCGAATGCATCCCCTGCCAGGCCGGCGGAGAACACCAAGAGCAACTCCGCCTCGTTGCTCACAAGACGTGTGGCCGGTGTGCCGTCGTACTCCCCCGCCATGGCCGGTGCCGTCACCAGCACCGCCGTAGTGACGATCAGGGCGAATACAGAGAAGTTCCGCAGTGTCGCTGCCATCCTCCTCATCTCCTTGCTGCCTTCGGGACGAGTATCGTTATTAGTATATACTATCCGCCGTAGTAAGTCCAGTGGTTCTGACGTACAGCCTCCGCCAAATGTTCTCGGCGGCCTATGTAGGATTATCATTCCCCTGCCGGGGCCGCGCCAACCATCCACCGACACCCAAACGCCCCTGCAAAGCTCCGGGAGGGGTGCAGGCCGGGGCCAGCGACGCACCGGTGCAGGGCGAGCACACCGGGTCCAGGCCGTGTGCACGTACGTAGGCCAGCGCGGGCGCGGAGATCTACGATCCGTGTCTCGGTTTCTGGCGAAGGGCGGGTGGTTTACGGTGCGGTCTTGGAAGAC
>CAYRFY010000869.1:0-2725 GCA_964423635.1 uncultured Armatimonadia bacterium
GCGTCGCGCGCCGCCCGGCGGGGCAACACGGCGTGTGATGAATAATCCGGGCTAGGCCAGAAGGTCGTAGCGCTCGTAATCGACGGCTCCGAACACGACCGCGTCGGAGAAGTGGGCGCGGAGGGCGTCCAGGGTCTGCTCGCCGATCTTGTGGTAGCCGTAGAACCCGGCTCCGGATACATGCGGCGCGATGTAGACATTATCCAGCATCCTGAACTCGCTGTACCGCTCCAGAGGTTCCGGGGTCGTGACATCCAGACAGACATAGATCTCGTCACGCTTGCACTTGGCGATGAGGGCGTCGTGATCCAACACCGAGCCCCGGGAGGTGTTGACCAACGTGCCCCCGGGCTTGATGAGGTCCAGTTGCTCCTTGCCGATCATCTTGTGAGTGGAGGGGATGCTGGGGAGGTGCAAAGTGATGTGATCCGCGCGGGCAAACAGGTCGTTGAGCTCCACCTTCTCCACCCCCATCTCGGCGGCCTGTTCGTCTGAAACGAAGGGGTCGTACAACAGGATCTGCAGCGGCCACGGGCGCAGGAGCCCGATCACCTCGCGCCCCACCTGACTGGCGGCGACGACGCCGACGGTACTGCCCTTGAGGAAGCGGCCGTTCCAACGGACGTCCGGGTCCTTCCACTTGCCGCTGCGCTTGAAGCCGGCGGAGAAGTCCGGCCAGCGGTGCATGGTCATCAGCAGCATACCCACGGTGGACTCGGCCACATTGTAGGCGATGGCCGTATTCGCGCTGAACAAGGTGATCTTCCGCGGGACGAGGTAGCCGTCCACGATCTCGCGGGAGACCAGACCCTTGATGGAGCCCGCCGAATGGGCGATGAGGGTGAGCGCGTCCGCGGCCTGGAAGACCTCGGCGGTCAGGGCCGGGGCGCCCCATCCGGTGACGATGGCCTCGTAGTCGGCGATCCCCTCGGCGATCTGCCCGGCGCTGTAGTCGCGGCCGGAGTCGTTGAGCGTCACGTCGAACTCGTCCAGCATGGCCTGATAGTGCCGCGGGTCGAACACGCGGTCCGTATGACCCTCGGTCTGAATGTACCAGACCCTGGGCTTTCCGCTGGGGCGTGAACTGGGCATCTGACCATCTCACCTCGATAGGGTAGGCTCGCCCGCTCTCGGGGCGGCTGCACAGGGGCGCGAGACATCGCGGCTCGCCCCGCCTCGGGCTGAAGGGAGGTTCGCCGCCGGACCTCATCCGCCTTCCGTTGGGCCCGGAATTGTGGTACTCTCGTGCGGTCGTGGCGTGGCCGACATCGGCGCCGGAACCCATCGTCACCAGCGACAGACACCACCGGCCCGGCAAGGAGGGCGCAGGGGCCGGCGGAACCATCCTACAGTAACTGCCGCACCCGTAACCAGGCCGCTGTGGAGGTGCCAAATGAGGGTTGTCATTCTGTTTTCGATGTGCCTGCTTACCGCTCACTGCCCCGGACACGAGCCGATCGGCGACGGACAGCGACACTCCCTGCTCGGCGGAGCCCCGGAATTGTCCGCGGTAGGCGTCGACCGCTCAGGGCGCATGCTACAAAGCCCGCGTGAACCGGGAACAGTCACGCCCCGCGATCCCGAGCCTCCCACGGCTCCTGAGACGGCTCCCGAGCCTCCCACGGCTCCTGAGACAGATACTGAGCCTCCTGAGAGCCCTACTGCCGAGGCCCCGGCCGAACCGGAGCCGGGAACCACCGCGGAGACACCGGGCACCCAGCCGCCCGCCGTACCCGCGGAGCCCAAGATCGTCCTCCCCGCCGGATTCTCGACGGCCCAGGACAATGCGGCCGTCTTCGGTGAGCCGGGGTATACCATCGTGCACGAGGCCACGGGGATGGAGTTCGTGTGGGTCCCCGCCGGAGAGTTCGACATGGGCGCCTACGGCGGCAATCCCGACGCGACCCCGGTGCGAAAGGTCACGATTAGCTGCGGCATGTGGTTTGGCAAGCATGAGGTAACCAATGCCCAGTTCAGGCAGTTTTGCCTGGCGACGAGAACGGCCTTTCCCGCCGGCAGCGATGCCGGCCCGCGACATCCGGTGGTGCTGGTGTCGTGGGATGATGCGCATCAGTTCGCCGAGCACTACGGCATGCGCCTGCCCACTGAGGCGGAGTGGGAGTACGCGGCCCGAGGGCCCTCCGGCGGTAGTCTTCCCTGGGGTGAGAGGTGGAACGAGAGCCTGGCCTGCGCCGCGGACAATCGCGGCCCGGATGGCCGCTCGTACCCGGTGGGGAGCTTCCCCGAGGGCGCCAGTTGGTGTGGTGCCCTGGACATGGCGGGCAATGTCTTCGAATGGTGCGCGGACTGGTACCATCACCGGATCTACTCCGGCGGCGACAATACCGATCCACAGGGCCCCGCCACCGGCGCCTATCGCGTGGTGCGCGGCGGCTCCTTCGCCAATCCGGCGCCCCTTTGCCGGACCTACATCCGCAGCAAGTACCCGCCCAACTACGCCATGCGCCACCTGGGCTTCCGCTGCGTCTTGTCCCAGCCGGCGCAAATCCCGGCCGGCCGTGGCCTGATGCGCTCGCCCCGCACCGCGCCCTAGAAGCCCGGCCGAAAACTCCGGCCGGCCCGGTTTCTGTCATTCTGGAGCGTCAATATCGCGTAGCAAGGTATGTGTTCAGCGCAGTCCGGCGGCGGGGGGCGGCCGTGCGCCCTGTTTCGTGCGGTTCCGGTAGCTCCGCCTGGGGGGCCAAACGGCACGCGGCACAACGGT
>CAYRFY010000870.1:0-2712 GCA_964423635.1 uncultured Armatimonadia bacterium
CTTGACCCTCACCGCCGCCTGGATGACCTCCACCAGCGCCGTGGCGACCTCCTCCTCCGGCGGGTGAGAGCGGTTGCCGTACGTCGACTCCATGATGACGAAGTCGGCGCCACTGATATAGGTCGGGTCGCGGAGGATCGGGCGGCCCGGGCTGCCGATATCACCCGAGAACACGATCTTTCTTGCCCGACCGTCCCGCTCGGCCCACACCTCCAGGGAGGCCGCTCCCAGGATGTGTCCGGCATCCACCCACCGGACCGTGAGCCCGGGCGACACCGCCACCTCGTCCCCGTAGTCTACAGGGACGAAATGCTCCAGCACCCCTTCGGCGTCCTCCATCGTGTACAGCGGCACCGGCGGGGGGGTGGCCTGCTGCCCCTTGCGCCACTTGCGTAGCTCCCAGTTGGCGTCCTCTTCCTGTATCTTGGCGCTGTCCAGGAGCATGACCTCGCACAGGTCGGCGGTGGCCGAGGTCGCGAACACCCGGCCGCGGAAGCCCTCCTTCCACAGGCGGGGCAGAAGCCCCGAGTGGTCGATGTGGGCGTGAGTGAGCAAGACGCAATCCAGCGCTTTGGGATCGAAGGCGAAGCCGCGGCCCTTGTGCATCAGGGCCTCGTCTCGCCCCTGGTACATGCCGCAATCCACCAACGCCGAGATGCCGGGCAACTGAAGCAGGTACTGCGACCCCGTGACCGTCCTCGCGGCGCCCAGGAAACTAATACGCACGGGCCTTACCTCCAGAATGTCCCGGCCTCGTTGATCAGATAGGCCCGACCCTCGTGGACACGGCGCTCGTGGGAGGCCAGGGTGAGGTCCACCAGCTCCACCGGATCGCGAGAGTAGAACATCTCCGCCCCGGTGTCCTTGTCGATCAGGCCGACGATGTGCTCCAGGTGGTCGGTGATACCACCTGTGCCCAGCAGGGCTCCGATCACGTTGCCGTCGTCGAAGGCAATGGCGAATTCGCCCAGCGTGCCGGAGCGTCCTCCCACCGTGATGATGATATCGGAGGTCCTGACGACCTCCACCTCACGCCCCATCAGGCCGCTGCCGGTGAAGATGAGGGCGTCGTATTCCAGGTACGGCGATTTGTAGCGCGTGCGATGCTCCTCGAGGCACAGGGCGGGGGATATGCCGATGGTCATGCCCCCCTCCTCCCGGGCTCCCAGCACAGCGGCGTGCGGCAATCCCGGGCAGGCGCCGGTGACGATCACACATCCCCGGCGGCCGATTTGCCGGCCCAGTGCCCTGCAAAGCTCCAGGGTCTCGTCGGGCAGATCGCCGCCCGCAGAGCCGACGACGCCTACTTTGACCTTCAGTTTGTCGGGTATCTTCATGCACCTCCGAGTACGCTCCTGGCACGTCACCCCTATTATAGCAGTTCCGCCATCGTTCGCCAGCCTCGGGCAGGAGCCTGAGTGACGTAGCGTTTGGATTGGGGCCGCGGGGCATGCAGTTGGTCGGCGGGAACTTTTCCTCCCCGCAACCCGTCTCACCGCTATGATGTTTGCATCAGGGGGGCTTGGTGGGTACAATCCCTGCAGTCACGGCGCGCGAGATCAGTCGCTCGACGCCGTTGTTCCGGCAGGAGTATCCGATGGCTGCCCGGCGCACGGATCGCTCACCCGGCGCAACCGGGCAGTCTCGGCCTCACTTATCCCAAGTTCGGGGACAAGAGGAGTAGCAGATGAAAGCAGCGCTTCACCTTGTCACGGCGGTAATCACCATCACATGTGTCTGCATCCTGACCGGCTGCGGAGGCGGCGGGGGCGGGGGGGGGAGTGCCCCTGCGGCACCCAGCAACTTGCGCTCCACCGCCCAGACTCACAATTCCATCACGTTGGCCTGGGACGACAACTCCAACAATGAGACGGGGTTCGCCGTCGAGCGCCTCAGCGGCTCCACATGGACTGCCGTGACCACCACAGGCGCCAATGTTCGCAACTACACGAATTCGGGCCTGACGGCATCTACGACCTATAGCTATCGGGTGCGTGCCGTCAACACCCACGGCAACTCCGCCTACACGTCGGTGCTTCAGGCCGCGACAACCGCCGACGCCACCAAGGGCACGGTTACCGGCTCCGTGGTCAATCTCGTTACCAGTGCGGGGATTGGAGGGGTGACGGTCAAACTCGGCACCGCCTACACGGCCACTACCGGTGCCGATGGCGCTTACACCTTCAGCGGCGTCAACCCCGGCAGCTACGCGCTCACGGTGAGCCACACCACCTACACGTACTACGGCTCCTCCGTCGCGGTCACGGTCACTGCCGGGCAGACGACAACCGTGGGCGCCATCAAGATGAGTGCCGCCAATGATGGTCCGCCGCCGCCCCCGTTTTAGGAGTCCGGCCGAAAACTCACATTCAGGACTCCTGACACGCAGCAGTTGCGGGATGTCTGTCTTCGTCATCTCTAACTTCGAAGTGGAGGCGCCAGTCGGTCTCTGGGTAGGTCGGGCAGTCTGAGTTGACGGATGAATAGACATTTATCTCCCGAAATGCTGACCCAGCGAAGCCACTTCTACCAGGGCTTCCTGTCGCCCCCGGTATGGCATGTCAGGAGTTCTGACATTATGCATGAACGCACTGGGGCCACATTTCGCCGCAGTCGCGCGCGGAATGATGGCTCGCGTTCGGCGCGAGCGTGTCCCGTGTCCCGTCTCGGCCGTCTGGCGGAGCGACGAGCCAGTGGTGAGGAGCCGTTAGC
>CAYRFY010000871.1:0-2706 GCA_964423635.1 uncultured Armatimonadia bacterium
AGCCCGACTCGGCGATCCCGCCCTGCGGGATCGCCGCCTGGCCGTGGCACCGACCCGAGGCGAACCTCCGCGCCGTGCTCGTCGGTTTGAGGCGAAGCTTCGCTAGCGCCCGAACCCCTTCACTTCTCCCTTTGCGGTCGCGATCGCTATCAGGCGCCTACCGTCCGGAAGCTCCAGCGGCGCGATGCGCGTGGGGACACCGTTGATCCTATCCAGATTTTGCAGATTCCCGGAGCCGTCCAGCACCGCCACCGTACCGTCCTCGCAGCCTACATGGATGAGGGGGCGCTCCCCTTGTCCCACGGCCGTCGCAAGCAGGACCTTCGGCGCCGCGGGCATCCTGGCCGACCACAACCGCTCGCAGCGGTTGTCCAGCGCCACCACCAGGCCGCCGGAGAGTGCGACCAGGATCTCCTGCTTCCCGTCGCCGTCCAGATCGGCGAGGTCCAGGTCGCGGATGTTGCGCATAGGGATGGCGCCGCCGGGGCCGAAGTTCGCGCTGTAGAGCGCCTCCCCGGCCTTGTTCCACACCGTCACGCGATTCCATGTCCCATTGATCTCGGACACCACTTCCTTCTCCCCGTCGCCGTCCATGTCCAGATAGAAGATATGGTCGCGGCTCATGGCGGCCCAGCCACTCACTCGCACGTGACCCGGCGGGACGCTGTAAAAGCCCCTGGGATCGCCGGATAGCCGCCTGTTATTGACCATCGCCAGAGGCTCGCCGTCGGTGGGCTCCCGGGCGATGAGCAGGTCGATGCTGCCGTCCGGGCGGTCGATGAGACGGAACTGCCGCCCCGGACCCCAGAACACCGGTAGACGCTTCACCAGTTGACCGTCCTGGTCGATGATCTCCAGTGTGCAGGCGCTACCGACGAAGGCCTGGCTTTGGCCCTCGAGAAACACCCCGCTGGACAGCCCGTGGATGCCCTCGTGCCCCGGAGCGCTCTTGAACCAGTATTGCTTGGCAGCCCGGAACACCGCCGGGTCCATGACGGACGTAAACTCCCATTTCCGGTTCCCCGCCTCATCGAAGGCGATGACCTTCTCATCCACACAGCCGGCCAAAAGCAGCTTGGGCTCAGGCCACCAGTGCAGCACGCGGATGTTGCCGTCGGTCTGCAGCGTCCGCAGGCTCTGGCCGGCGGCGTCCAGCACGTGGACGGTGTTGCCCACGGCGGCGCAGGTCAGTGGGCCCGTCATCGCAGGGACGATCGCCATGTCCGTGACGCCGCCACCCACATTGGCCTGCAGCGGCGCCTGCAGCCCCGGGGCGCTGGGAGCGACGGCCGCCTTGGCCGCCGCTGCCAGTTGTCGGCGCGTTTCCCGACCCGTCTCTAGGATCTCCGCGAGGCGCCCGCCGAGGTCTGCTGTCCCCACCGGCGCCGCTCCCGTGATCTCGTGAGAGCCGGCGGGCAGGTCCAGGGCCTGCAGACCGCCCTCGGCGACGAGGGTCGCGGCCCGTCCGTCCAGGTCAATGCGTGCGCCATCGGCCAGTGACAGGGCCAGGCGAGTGGGCCGGTCGGCACGCACCTGCAAAGTCCCGGCGGGCAAGTCCCAGCTCACGGCCACAGGCTCGCCGGCGCGCAGCAGCGGGGCCGTCAGCCCGATGCTCCGCAGACCCAGCCCGTACAGCAAATCGGCGTGGACGATCGCCAGATCCGCCTCGGTCGCGCCGTGCTCGCCGCACACGGCCAGGGCCGGCTCCGGCAGCGCCAGGGCCGCCGCCGTATCCGAGACCCGCACACAGGCCGCGGACCCCGCCGGGCTCCGCGATATCAAGGAGAACAGCCGGCGGTGCTCGCCCTCCTTGACCGGCCCGTTCCACTGCAGCGTCGTCACCGCACCCTCGTCCTTCCCGTCCAGCAGGTCCGACGGCTGGATGCTGAAGATCACCTCCGGCACGGTGTCCCCGACGCCCTGAGGCTTGATCGACACGCCACCGAGGCCGATGTACATGCGCTCCGAGTTGCCGTGAGCGCCAAGGGCCTCCACTCGCAGCGTGTGGGTGCCGGCGCCCAGCTCGCGCTGCCCCAGGGAGACGCGCCGGGATTCCGCGGCCACCGAGTAGTGGTCGTATTCCTCCACGGCTACTGCGCCGTCGAGGCTGATCCGCACCGGGCCGCGATCGTTGTAGTTCACAAGGTCGCAGAACACCTCGCCCGAGACGGCCTCAGGCAGCTCGAAACTCATCTGCAGCCAACTGCCGGGCCTCTTGGCCCGCAGCAGGTACACCCCGATGCTATCGAGCCTCACCGTATCGTCCGGCCCGTCCGGCTCGCTCTCACACGTGGCCTGCAGGGCCTTGAACTGCCGCCAGCCCGCGGGGACGGCGTCGGCGCGCCGGGTGGCGATCACCACGGCATTGTTCTCGCCGTCCCACACCCCCTGCGGCGCCTCCCACATCGTCTCGATGCCCATGTTGTTCGTCTCGGTGCGGAAGGTGAGGTCATCCACCGCCAACACGAACTCCCCCACCCGCTGGGCCACCACGCGCCGCCAGTTGCAGAAAGAGGCCCTCGGCACATCCGAGATGATCCCCGCCGTATCCCCGATCACCGAGGTATGCCGGATGGCGGCATCCATCGCCACCTGAGGCTCAACCATGCCGTCGGCGCGGGTGAGTACCTGATTGCGGAACGCGCCGCCACGGTTATCGGTGAGCAGTGTATGGCCCCCGATACGCAGCTCCAGTAGCGCGAAGGT
>CAYRFY010000872.1:0-2703 GCA_964423635.1 uncultured Armatimonadia bacterium
TGCATAATGTGAGTGGAAAGCCCGATCCCGCCTTGCGGGACGTTCACGAACGGCGGGATTACGGTCCCAGAACTTGGCTCAAGCGTCAAGAAACACGCTCATGCAAGAGCCTGGTCCTTGCCGTTCTCCGTGGGACTCCGTGCTCTCCGTGTCTCCGTGGTCTGACGTCCGCCGTTTGCCGTTCGCCGTCCGCCGTTCTCCCCTACTCCCCCTCGGGGACGGCCATCACCCGCAGGTCATCGAGGTCCAGGTACCCCTCCCCAGCGATACCGGAGGTGGCCACCACATAGACACTCTCCCACTTGGCGGGCTGCTTGAGGCCCTCGGGCAGACGGGCCTCGAGGCGGCGCCATTCGTCGCCCCAGTCCAGCTTGTCGGCCAGGTTCACGGTGTGGCGGGTGCCGTTCCCGTCGACCACGGCGGCCCGCAGCCATGCGGGTGGCGTGCCCTGGCCCCTGGCCATGACCGATAGCTTCAGGGCGGCGCCAACCGGACGGTCGAGGCGGACGTACGCGGCCCGGGTGGCCGTGGGCTCGCCGAGGTTGTAGTTCATGCGGCAATGCCGCGCCCCCTCGGCGCTGTCGGCGGTGAGGTACCGCAGTTCGCCCTGGATCGCGTCGGTATCCGGATAGCGGGTGAAGCGCGCGGCCTCAGCGGTCTCGAAACCCTCGACGGCAACGTCTCGCGCCACGTGCACCGTGGCCTGAGCCACGGCATCCCCGACGCGGGCGGTGACCGTCGCGGTGCCGCCGGCCTCGAGGGCGGAAAACTGCCCCTCGCCGGTCTGGCGGGCTCCGGCGCCCGCCACGGACCATGCCGCCACATCCGTGGGCAGCCAGATCCGGCTACCGTCCTCGGCGACGCCCTCGACCTCGAAAGTGGAGGTTTCACCGGGACAGAGGTACGATACGGGGGGCGTGAGCGCCAGGGCCGGGCAGGAGTCCACGAGCTGCACGGGCACAGTCGCCCGCGCGCCGGGGTTGTCGCGATGCGACAGCGTTACGGCGGCCTCCTGCGCGGGGCCGGTCATGGTCAGCACTCCGTCGGCCAGGGAGGCGCCCACGCCGTCGCCGGTGACCGCCACCTGCAGTCCGGAGGGATCGGCCTCCAGCGGATTGTAGGCGTCATCGGTGAACCAGATGTCAACGGGTACGCGGGCGCCGGACATGGCCGCGATCTTCTCGGGCCGCACGAGAACCCTCGAAAGTGGCCCCTGATCGGACCTGAGGCGCAGCAGGAGGGCATTGGCGATGCGTCTTTGCCCGCCGTCGGAGGGGCGATTCTGCACCTTGCCGCGGACCCAGATGGTGGTCGAGCCGCCGCCGTCGAGGTTGAGGGCCTCGGTGCAGCCCAGGTCGGCCATCAGCCGCCCCAGCTCGCCGAGGTTCATGCCCACACTCCAGCCTCGCTGTCGGCCGTCCACGGTGGCGAGGAGGATCTCCCGCTCATTGAAGCCCACCATCGTCCGGGGATGCCGGGGGTCCTTTCCCGCGGGATCGTGGAGGACCTCTTTGCCCTGCACCAGCACGGGCCCGCCGCCGACAGCCATATTCACGGGCCCCTCGAGGCCCTCGGTTCGCACCTCGAGGGCGACGGCGGCGCCAACCTGCAGTGTTGCCAGCTCCGCGGCGGCCGCACCCGCGGCCCGCACGGCCAGCTCGCCTGTGGAGAGCTCCGCGGCCTGCCCGGCCTCGAGTTTGCGGACCACCTTGGCCTCCCAGCGGCCGTTGGCCGCCAGCGGGAGCCCCTGCACCGTGAGCACCACGCCTGCTCCCGGCTCCTCCCACGGGCTCCAGGCCGAGGTAAACAGGCAGGCGCCCTCCTGGGGCAGGGCGCTGTTGATCCCGGCAATCGCGAGGGTCTTGCCGGCTACGGCGAGACCGGCCGTGGTCTCGAACACGCCGATGCGCGGGGTGCCGTCGGCCATCAGGACGAAGGCCGGGCGCCCCCTGGCGGTGGTGAGAAGCTCGCCGTCGATGATGGTGAGCCCGGTCACGTTCCCGGCCCGCGGGTTGCCGGCCATGACGAAGAAATCGGCGTTGACCGCGGCGACGGTGGCGTCCTCGGCGTCGGCATATTGCTCGATGATGTGGGAGAGCGTGTCCACGCCGGGCAGGCGGCGGTGGGCGACAGCAGCCTGCAGGCGGATGGCCTCGGCGCCGCGCTGGATCCTGACCGCTCTAACCTCCCACGGCCCCGCGACCTGCCTGTGGGTGAGCAGCTCTACGCCCGGCGCGATGGGGCGGGAATCTTGGCGGTCCACATCGCGGGCGCAGGAGACCCGGGCGAGACAGAGGAAGGACAGCAGGAGCAAGGGAGCGAAACTCAGACGCCGCAGACGCATGTTGGGCCTCCAGTCGAGGGATGTCCGGAGGTTCGCGGAGCGGGTTGGGGATACCTGCAGGACGGCAGGGGAGCAGGCGCCATCGTGGTCCCCCTGTCACCGGCGAGCGGGACGCACTGCGGTAGAGTCCGGCGGCGCGCGGGCCCCGCAGCCGGGCCTCCAGGCCAGGGGATTCCTCGGGCCGCGCCCGCCAATCGCGATGGCCTTCGGGATGACACTGCCGGCCGGGGCGGGCTTCTCCGCCACTGCGCCATGGACACACACGCGGCTTCGGGCCGCCTCGAAGCGTGGCCGAGAAGCCCACATTGGCATGGGAGTGTCGTTCTGAGAGCGTCCGCTCCCGGAGAGAGCAGCTCCAA
>CAYRFY010000873.1:0-2698 GCA_964423635.1 uncultured Armatimonadia bacterium
ATGGCGATCAGAGCCGAGGTACCGATGTAGACCGCATCCGCCCCCAGAGCAATCGCCTTGACGATGTCGGCGCTATTGCGGAACCCGCCCGCCGCCACAACCGAGGCCTGGTGCCGGATACCCTCCTGCCGCAGGCGGCTGTCCACCGCGGCGATCGCGAACTCGATGGGGATGCCCACATTGTCGCGGATAACCGTGGGCGTGGCGCCGCTGCCGCCCCTCACACCGTCGATGGCCACGATGTCCGCCCCGGCCCGCACCGCCCCGCTGGCGATGGGCACCACGTTGTTCACGGCGGCGATCTTCACCGACACCGGCTTGCTGTAGCCCGTGGCTTCCTTCAGCGCATAGATGAGCTGCTTGAGGTCCTCGATCGAGTAGATGTCGTGGTGCGGCGCCGGCGAAATGGCGTCGGAACCCATGGGGATCATCCGGGTGGCCGAGATCTCCGCCGACACCTTCTCACCCGGCAGATGCCCGCCGATACCGGGCTTGGCGCCCTGGCCGATCTTGATCTCTACAGCCGCCGCGACGTCCAGGTACTCCGGGGTCACACCGAAACGTCCGGAGGCCACCTGCACGATGGCGTGATCGCCATAGGGGTAGAAGTCCTTGTGCAGGCCGCCCTCGCCGCTGTTGAAGAAGGTGCCGGCTTCGGAGGCCGCACGCGCCAGCGAGATGCAGGCGTTGTAGCTGATGGAGCCGTACGACATGGCCGAGAACATCACCGGGATGTCCAGCCGCAGCAGAGGCCCCAGCTCGGTAACCACATTGCCCTGGTCGTCGAACTCGACGCGGTCGGGCTTGGCACCCAGGAAGGTGCGCAGCTCCATGGGCTCGCGCAACGGGTCGATGGAGGGATTGGTCACCTGCGAGGCGTTCAGCAGCAGATTGTCCCAGTACACGCTGTAGGGCTTGTCGCTGCCCATGCCCGTGAGCAGCATGCCGCCGGACTCCGCCTGGCGCGCGATGGCCCGCTGGGCCGAAAGCGTCCAGTTGGGGTGCGAGCGCCCCGTAAGCTGTCTCTCCACCACGGTCAGGGCACCCGTCGGACAGAGGGTGGCGCAGCGCTGGCAGCCCACGCAGCGGGAGCAGTCGGTGCTGATGGACCCGTCCTCGGGGTCGATGGTCTGAGCGTCATAGGAGCACTGCCGAGTACACACGCCGCACTCGATGCAGAGCTCGGTATCGCGCGTCACGACGAATTCAGGATGCAGGAGTGTCAGTGCCAAGGGGTCTAGGCCTCCTCAATTGCGCTTCACGGCAACGGCGATGGCGAAGCGGCCGATTACCGGCCACCATGAACGGCAGTCAACGCCACACACGACAGCGACCCTAGCGGGCTTCGGGACCGGCCGACGGGAGCTGCTACGCCGCATCCAGGGCGAACTGCACCGGCTTGCCGGCATCGATGGGCCAGGAGGTGTCGGGCTTGCCGTCCACGGCCCAGATGGCCGCCTCCTCGCTGGCGATGTAGGCTCTGGAGCCCTTGGTGGCGGCGGCCAGCGGGCGCAGCTTCAGCCGGTCGCTGAGGCCGACCATCCCTCCATCGTGACCGGCGATGACCGCGAACGGCCCATTAAGCAGGGCCCCCGCATACACGGTGCGCATGGTCGTCAGCATGCTCCGACGCACCGGGTCCTCGATCAGGTCCACCTCTTCCCACGCCGGCGCCGCCATGGCCAGCGCCGCCATCTCGATCCCCAGCTTGTGCCGCCGGCACAGCAGATCCAGCATGTAGCTGATGACCTCCGAGTCGGTGAACAACGTGCACTCGTACCCGAAGGACTTCACATAACGCTTGTTCACACCGTAAGACGATAGCTCGCCGTTGTGGACAATCGACCACTCCAGCAGGCCGAAAGGATGGGCCCCACCCCACCAGCCCCCGGTATTGGTGGGGAATCGGGTGTGGGAGACCCACAGGTGGCCTTCGTACTCCTCCAGCCGATAGTACTCGCCGATCGGCTCGGGGTACCCGACCCCCTTGAAGATGCCCATGTTCTTGCCGCTGGAGGCCACGTACGCCCCGTCCACATCGCGGTTGATGGTCATGATCGCATCGACGAGGAAGTCCTGCTCGTCGCCACCGTTCCTGTCGGCTACGCGGTCGGCCCGGGGCTGCACGAAGAACCGCCACAGCACAGGCTCGTCGATGATCGTGGGCGTGCGTCGCGTGGGGATTGGCTCCTCGTGAGAGATGTCGCAGACGGAGCTGAGATACTCGCGGGCCCGGTCCCGGGCGGCCTCGTCGAGAAGCATCATGTGGAGACAATAGTCGTCGGCGTGCTCGGGGTAGATGCCGTAGGCCACGTAGCCTGCTCCCAGGCCATTGCCTCGCTCGTGCATGTTGGCCATGCCGCGCATGATGTCCGCACCGTTGAAGCGGTGGCCCGAGCGGTCCAGGATGCCCAGGGTGCCGCAGGCGGCAGGGATCTTGAAGGGCGGGAGTCTGTGCATGGGGTCCATAGCGTCCTCGGTTCTTTGTGGGCGGAGACAGAAGGGAAGTCTCTTGCCGGAAACTTGTTGCCGAGTGTATACTGCAGTCTGGTACCTGTCAAACGGAAATGCGCCCACAATTCGCCGGGCATATTCGGTCCCACTGCCCGGCTGTCGGCCGCGGGTTTCCGGAAAACCGGCGGTTTTCCCGCAATTACGTCCCCGGGAGGTGGTCTATCTGCCGGAAATCGGCCGGAAG
>CAYRFY010000874.1:0-2695 GCA_964423635.1 uncultured Armatimonadia bacterium
GCTCGGTGCGTTGCCCCATAGGTCGTGGACGCAGATACGCTTCGGCCCCGAGGATATGGAGCGGCTCCTGCGCGACCGTGCCGCC
This sequence comes from uncultured Armatimonadia bacterium, assembly GCA_964423635.1. Classification (GTDB taxonomy): domain Bacteria; phylum Armatimonadota; class Zipacnadia; order Zipacnadales; family JABUFB01; genus CAYRFY01. The sequence goes on from CAYRFY010000874.1 coordinate 86, forward strand.
AACCTCCGGGCTGTGTCTGGCCCCTACGAATGGGGTGACCTGGGCGATGTCAGCAACATTCCCCTCATCAGATAGCCGCTGGAACTACGTGATCTTCGACTACCTCACCGATCCCGAGCGGGGTCGGACTGTGCCGGTAGGTGTCGCCCTGGCCGATCCGGGGACCGGCCGGGTGATGCTTCGCTTCCCCGAGCCGGGCGAGAAGGTCCGCAGCATCACCGGGCAGCGGCCTCGCACACTGGTGCAGAGCACTCGCGAGCAACTGATGGGCTGGGTCTCCACAGGCGAGGTGCCCTATGGTGATCCTGGCATGGTGCCGGGATCGTCGCCGTGGTGGGCGGTGGTGCGCGACCTGCTGTCTTTCAGCGTGCGTGCTCGTCCTCCTCTGGCCATTGACTGCACGGCGCCCGAGGACGACCTGGAGAGCCTATACGAGGCCGTCGTCGGTCCATCGTTCCCGGCGAACGAGGCCCGGGAGCGGATCGACTTCCGGCTCAAGCGCGCTCTGGGCGACGAGCTCGGCCGGCGCCTTCAGCCCGCCGTCCAGATCGCGGGATACGCCAACAAGCCGGTTCAGGTGCGTTGCGCTGCCTGCTCCCCGTCAGGTTGGGTTGTTGTCGATGCCGTCAACCTGAGCAACTCCAGTCAGGCGGAGGCCAGCGCCGATGCTCTCGCCAGCAAGCTAATGCGTTTGCGGCGCGGACAGACCGTCGCCGCACTGTTTGTCGGCTACCTGGCGTCGCCCGGCGGGCTGAACGGGGAGACCTACCTCAAGCGCTGGATCGAGGAACAGACCGGTGCGAGGGCCTTCGATACCACGACCGAAGCCGAGGCCTTCAGGCAGGCCGTGGGCCGCAGCCTGGATGACGCCCTCGGGCAGCAGACCCTCCCGCTGTGATGGTGCGGTCACGAAGAGCCGACGCGCGGGTTGCCCGCGCGCAGGGGGGGCACGGCAATGGAGACCAGGAAGCACAGGTTCAGGCCCAGATACGTTGTGGCGCCCGGCGCGGCGATCCATCTCACGCTCGAAGCCGTCGCCATGCCCCACGCCGAAGCCGCCCGACGCCTTGGCGTCAGCGAGGAGTATTTGGCGCGTATGATCGGCGGCGAAATGCCGATCGACCCTGACATGGCCCAGAGGCTGGAGGTCGTGCTGGAGATCCCTGTGCGGTTCTGGGTCAGCGCACAGGCGACCTACGACGAGCTGAAAGACAAGCTGCAGCGTCGAGCGTCCTGCTCATCGTGAGGCGGCTGCGCCCTCCTTTTACCGCCACCGCCGCCTGTGCCCCTTCGGCCGATAGCCCAGCCGCCGCTTCAGCTCCTCCAGGACGTTGTAGACGATCGGGCACACCCCCGCGCGGCCCACGACGCCCATCAGGCGCGAGCGGAAGCCGCTCTTCTTCAGGAACGGGAAGTACCGGCACTCGACCGGACGGGCCTCTTCCATGATGCACTGCAGACCAACCAGGAACGGGCACGGCGGACCGATGGCCACGCGCTCACCAAACTCGCTGAGCTCCACGTACCGGTCCTCGAAGTCCTCCGTCGTGATCCCCAGCTTCGCCGCCATGCGCTTGACGTCGGCTTCCCCCAACTCCGGACTGAATTGGGCGCAGCAGTTGCGGCACTTGTCGCAGTCGATGTGGGCGGAGACCTCCATGTTGATCTCCCGCACAAGACTGTCCAACTCGCGGTCGGATCGGTGCACGTGATTCTTAACCCAGTACCGGAAGGCCCACTTCTCTTCTTCCTACTGCTCCGCCGGCCGGGCGGTCTTCCTCAGGTCTGTCACCAGTCAGACTTCCATAGGACAGCCCCTCTCGCGATACCCACAGGGCGTTACTGCTCTTCGACGCCGTTTCCCGTGTCTTTGTCTCGCTGAGCCAGCACGACCTGTGTCCCGCGCTCGGAAGCGTCGCGGTAGATCGGTTCGAGACAGTCCAGGAGCGGTGTGTAGGCCCGCCAGAAGGGGAAGGGTCCCAGGCGCCTGGGCAGTACGGCCGTCACGGCCGGTGTGCGGGCCTCGCCGAGAAGGTCCTCCGGGAGGCGGCCGCCATGCCAGAAGGCCGTCTCATCCCTGGGGAGCGGCTCCGGTTCCGGCGCGGGTTCCTCCTCCGTCTCCGCTTCAGGTGCCGCCCCTCCCACAAGCTTCAACAGGTCCTCGCGCTCCATGCCGCGGAGCCTGAAGATCAGGAACGGATCGCGGTCGAACTCCTCTCCCAGGAGGTAGTAGACCGCCGCGATGTGCTTGCAGGGGTTGGACCAGTCCGGGCAGGAGCAGTCTGTCTTCAGGTCGCTGAGGCGTTGCGGGAACAGGCTCAACCCGGCCTGCTCGAAGACCTCTTCGATCTCCTCGGGCATTTGGCCCCCCAGCAGCTTGGCCACGAAGATCGCCTGCTGCGAGAGAGCCTCGCCCACTTTGGCCCACTCCTGCTCGGAGAGCACCTTCACCGTGATCTTGACGCTATAGGGCGTCTTGCGCGATCCCTGCACCTGGGCCGTGACGATCCCCTGTTGCACCTCGATCGAGAGCACCTGGCCCTTGCGGGCGTAGCTGCGGCCCCGGCCGAGCCGGGCGCCGATGTTGAAGCTCTCCAAAGTGGCGATCCA
>CAYRFY010000875.1:0-2669 GCA_964423635.1 uncultured Armatimonadia bacterium
TGGCCACCGCGGGCCCCCAGAGCCTGCTTTCGCATGGGGCCGTAGGCCTCCTGCAGCTTGCCCCAGTGGAAGGGAAGCTGGCCCTTCATGATGTGGCAGCAGGCGGTGCTCAGCAGTCCGTCGGCGCCGTCTTGCTCCAGCGTCTGAGCTGCGATGAGCTCGGCCCGGTCCAGTGCCTCGCTGCTCCCCGAGATCCAGCCGTCGAAGAGCAGCAGGTTGGCAAAGCCCGGGGCATTGGCCGGATCCCAGCCCACGCAGTGCCGCGACTTGCCGCTCTCCTCGTCCCACACGGTCTTGAGAAACCCGTGGCGGCTGAGCGCGAGCTCCGCTCCGAAGCCTCGGGGCTCAGCCTGCGGCTGGGGAACTCCACCGTATAGCTCGAACCAACGGTCCACGGCGTCCAGCACCTTCGCGCCGGGCTCGATGAGCAGGTGCTGGCGCAGAGTGACGATCTGTCCGGCCTGCAGAGGCGCAGGCTGCCGGGGCTCGAGGCTGTTTTCCTCGGTGAAGTCCACGCCCGCCGGGAGGAACAGTTGCATCAGGTGGTTGGCCTGGGCGTCCACGAAGTTGGGGGATGCGAAGGCCGCCGCGCAGGTCATGTGCGACCCATCCCACTTCTGCTCCTGGTCCCACATCAGCGCGACCAGAGCGTCCTCGGTCTCCACCGCCATCAGCGGGATGGTCACCTTGTAGGGGTCCGGCACGAGGCGATTGTTGACGGGCGGAGCCGCGTCCAGCGTGCTGGAGCTCTCCTCATCCCCCTCCAGGTACTCCAGACCCGGGAACAGCGCCATCCTCTTCTTGCGCCCGGTAGCACCGTCGCCCACCAGGACCCTGGGGCCGGCGAGCTTCTCCAGCCGGCCGTCCACGGCACTGCTGACGCTCTGGCGGACCTCGACGGCACGGGCGCGATCATCCAGAGAGTAGGAGAGCGCCTCGGAGTGCCGTGGCGCCTCCTCCCCCGCCGAGACGGCGGTGATCCAGAGGGTCGCCTTGCCCTCGCCGGGCGGCGTGGTCACCTGGACGCTGTAGCCTTCTGTGTCAACGGAGAGCCGCGCGAAGGGCAAGAGCGGAGGAATCGAAGCCACCTGACGCCAGGTGCCCTCGACGCGGGCGTAGCAGAGCACCGGCCCGGTGCCCGGTGTCCCGGCCTCATCCGGGCCGGGCAGGAGTGCCAGACGGATATAGGGGTTCTGGAGGATGTAGATGCCGTCGGGAAGCGTCAGTGTCTCGGCTCGCGATGGAGCGCCGGGGGGAAGCGACGGCGCCCGCGGGAGCAGCAGGATGCCGGTCTCGACCGGGGCGCTCTGCCTGTCGCCCCAGGAGACCGCGGCGGTCACGGGGACCACCGGACGCCCGGGGGCCGGCAGCTCCCAGGTGATTGTGGCGGACTCCCCGGGGTCGAGGCGGGTGATGGGCTGCTCGCCACCGGGGGTCAGGCGGATCTTCGCTCCCGTCGCGGGTGTGGCGGCCGCCTTCCCCGTATTGCTCACCCGCGCCGAGACCTTCAGAGGTTCGTCGGCGAAGCACACCGCACTGTCGCCGCCGAGAGCTGCGATGCTCAGCTCGGGCTCGAAGAGGCACACGCGCAGATCGCGGACCGTCGCCGCGCGAGAGGCGACAGAGAAGCTCTCGGCCTTCCCCAGCTCCGCGGGACCGAACTCGCGCAGGACAATACCACGTCCCGCCAGCGGCACCCTCACGCCCGGGCCTTCGCCCTCCGCCGTCAGCGAGACCTCGGCGCCCTGCTCGGCGTCTTCGTACTGGCACAGGAGCAGGCCCGCCGTCCCCAGGGCCGGCCGGGTCCCTTCCAGCGCATTGCCCGTTAGCAGGTAGATCACGGGCGAGCCCAGCAGGGCCCAGTCGTAGGAGGCGTTGCCCTCGCCATTGCAGTCGGTGACGAGGGAGAGCTCCACGGTCTGCCCGGCCCAGGGAGCCAGGTCGACCACATGCTGCTCCCAGCCGAAATCCGTCAGGACAGTACGGAAGAGCTGCTGGCCGCCGAGCCTCACCGCAACGCCGGCGCCGTCGGAGACATGCTCCGGGTCATCGAGCTTGGCACCGTCGGAGATGGCCGTCCAGACGGAGAGGATCAGCCGCTGGTCGGGCTCCATAGCCGGCAGAGCGACGGTGTAGGTGACGACTGCTTCGCCTTCGCTCAGCGGATGCAGGTACACGGCCGGATGGACGACACCGGCGGACCTTGCCTGCTCGCGCACGGTGGCCGCCATGGCGTTGGTCGCGGCCTCGTCGCTGAACTCGGCCACGCCGGACCAGACTTCCGTCACATTGGAGGGACCGGCAAGGGCGGCCCCGATGGGCAGCAAGAACACACAGGCACAGGTGAGGATAAAGACGCGCATGGCAAAAGCCTCCCGAGGTGCAAGCGTTCTGATGATCCTCTTCGGCGGCAAAGTGTAGAAACCTCCCGGAGGCCGAGGGCGCAGGGCATCTGGCCCTCCGTTCTCCTCCGTTCTTCTCGTCTCTGCGTTGAGCCGTTCGCCTCTTCTCGCCTCTTCTCGCCGTTCTCCGTGGAACTCTGTGCTCTCCGTGTCTCCGTGGTCTGACGTTGCCGTCCTCCGTGGTCTGACGTTGCCGTTCCCCGTGGTCTGACGTTGCCGTCCTCCGTGGTCTGACGTTGCCGTTCCCCGGTCCCGCGCCCGGAAGGT
>CAYRFY010000876.1:0-2668 GCA_964423635.1 uncultured Armatimonadia bacterium
GTCGCCCTCGAGGTTGTTGGTCCACACGTTCAACTCCCAGTGCAGCCAGCCGGTATACTGGAACCTCCAGGCCACCCAGAAGAAGGCCCTCGCCTCCACCCCGGGCACGTCCAGCAGCTCGTGGGTAGGGAAGGGGTCATAGGGCGCGCCGCCTGCGTAGTACCACACCTCCTGCCCGCGCTGCCGGGCCTGCTTGTAGCCGGGCATGTCGTAGCACAGCGCCGGACACCAGGCGTCGATGACGTCATCAATCGGCGGCACCGGATGGACCACGGTGCTGCAGGCTTTGACACCGGGCGCCACCTCCTTGATCAGGTCGTAAGTGCGCTTGATCTCCCCGTAGCGCTCCACATCACTCCACTCGTCGAAGCCGTAGACATAGGCCCGGTCGCCCAGGCCGTGGGCCTTGGCCGTCTCGTAGAACCGCTTGACCTTCTCCAGAGTCTTGCCGTAGTTGCCCACCATCACGACCTTTGTCACATGCTTTGGCTCGCCCAGGTCCACGCCGAGGCTGACCCGCTTGTAGTCGAAGGCCGCGCCCCAGGTGGCGCCCCAGGAGGTGAGCGGCCCCGTCCCGTCGTCCGGGCCGCGGTAGCCCACCGGTCCGATCATCTCCCGGTCGCCGTCGTAGGCGAGGATCCCGCCGGGCTCCAGAGTGCGCAGCACCACCTCGTGCTTGTCGTCCTCGAACAGGCTGTGGAGCTTGATGTACCGCGCCGTCACGTCCAGGCCGCTGACGGCGATACCGCCCTCGCCATCGCTGCCCGTCTCCCAGCCCGGCTCCACCTGACGGTACGTGACGTTGTCGTCACTCACCCACACCTGCATGGTCTCGGTGGTCGTCCGAGTGCTCTTCTGCAGGGGGGGCGTGGTCATCACCATGGCGTTGAACCCGCGCTCGACGCAGAACCCCAGGTCCTCCTCCTCCGGGATGGAGTCGGAGCCGTAGATGTTATTGGGGTTCATGCGGTACCGCAGGCAGAAGTCGTACCAGCGTCGCTTGACCTCCTGCGGTACCTCCTCCAACTTGTAGAAGGCTTTGATCGAGGCCAGGCGCAGGGACAGCAGGCTGGGTAGGTGGGTGAAGCCCAGGTCGAAGTCCAGCACGCCGACGGTCAGGTGCAGGGTTAGCGGGGCCATGCCCTCGGCCGTGACGGTCAGTGTGGCCCTGTGCTCACCGGGGGGGGTGCCCCTGGGGGCATACACGCGGCCCCAGATGGGCTGGGTCCCGTTGGCCTCCACCTGCACCGGCCCCGGCGGCATGAGGGGGTCGGGCCACCAGCCCACATACTCTGTGAAGTTGTCGGGAGCGGGCTTGGTCTCCACATAGCCCACGGGCTGGAAGCTCATCTGCGGATGCGGCCCCTCGCCCTCCCACTGTACGGTGACATCCGCCTCCGCGACGGGCCTGTCCAGAGCCGCCACGATGACCTGGAAGGGCTCGTACTCCTCGCGTGCCAGGCTCAGGCGGTGCTCGGTGCGCAGGGGCTCGGGGAAGGGCCTGTCGCGGCGGTACTTGGCCATGCCGTGGGTGATGGAGGTGGCGAAGGCCGCGTCTTGGCCGAAGAGGTCACGGGTCTCGGCGGCAAGGGTTTCCGGCCGCTGAGCGTAGCAGGCCTCCTGGGCCGCCTCGCGGGCGGCGATGCAGGGCTGAAACTCCGGCCGGCCGTAGAAGACGCGGTCCCACAAGTCCGGCTCACCGATCTTGTCGAAGCTCTTGCCGCGGTTGTAAACGCGGCTGATCCAGGCCATGTCCTCGAGGATGTACCGGGTCTCGGGCAGGGCGGCGTAGGTGTCCACGAGGCCCTCGGTTTCGCGACGCAGGCGCTCACGGGTCTGGTCGATGGCCGCCTGACAGGCCGCGACCTGCTCGGTCACGGTCGCCGAAGGTTCCCGCATCCAGCCCAGGAATTGCCGGGCCTGGATCAACTCGCGCTCGCCGCGCTCCAGGACCATCAGGCCGCAGCCGGCCTCGAAAAGCGGCACTCGCTGGATCTGCAGAGCGTCCGGCTCGGCCTGGCCCACGAGCAGCAGTCGTGCCGGGCCGGTCCAGGCCACGGGCTGCTCGGTAACCTCGTGGCCGTAGTAGGCCAGCCGATCCTCGCCTGCGCCCTCGTCACTCCCCGGCTTGAGCAGGCGCCAGCCGTCTTGCCCGCGGGACAGCAGTAGGTACTCCCCCGGCCCGTTCCAGAAGCCGAAAGCCTGCAGCCCTTCGGGCTCCCCCTTCGGAACGGCGAGGACGGCCTCCCCGGGGGCCCAGGGTAGCGTCCAGAGCTGCTCGTGGATCTTGGCGAGCAGGGGGTTGTCCACGGCGATCTCCTGACTTTGTCGGGCCGGTCCGGTCAGGCCGGCCGGCAGCGGTCCGGCGACATCCTCCCACTCCCAGCCGGCCTCCTGAGCCACGGCCGGGAGGAGCGTCAGAAGTGAGCCGAGTATGCCGGTGATGATTGCGCAAGTCATAGTAGCAGGGGCCTCCTATGCGAGACCGGGGCGCAGTTGGGGCCGTGCCCCGTCGGTGCCGATGTAGCTCTCCGCTGCCCTTCGGGTCTCTCCCGCCCAGTGTTCGTCATCGCGGCTCACTCGCCCTTCGCGGCAGGGGAGAGCCGACCGCAGGGCGAAGTCTCATATAGTTCCAGATTGCTTCTCGGAGGCGTCCGATGCCCTTTTG
>CAYRFY010000877.1:0-2664 GCA_964423635.1 uncultured Armatimonadia bacterium
AGCGGACGCTCTCAGAATGACACTCTTGGCGAAGGCGGGCTTTTCGGCCGCGCTCATAGACATATGGCCGAGAGATCCGCCGCCCCGGGTCGCATGCCGCGCGTGCAGCGCGTCATCTCCCCTTGGCCCCGAGTCGCCTGCCAAAGCCCTCGTCCATCTCGGGCGGGGGCTTTGGCGTTTGGGCACCTCTTTGGCCTCTCCCCCGCCTCTCCTTGACTTGGGCAGGCCCAGTTTCTATAGTGAGGTGCGCCCCGTTGTCAGTCCTCGCGCGAGGAGTAGCGCATCGGCATGGACAGGTCCGACCCCAAACGCCTCAGTCCGGTGCAGCCATTCGTCCTCACCCGGCTCTCGGATGTGGTCCCTCAGTCTGTGCTGCGGTCCCTGCAGACGGGCATCGCCACCGAGCACCGCATCGGGCTGGCTCTGGTGGAGCCGGACAATGGGGGCTTTCATTACCTGCCTCCCTCTCACGCCGGGACGGCGGGCTGCCGGTTCTGCTCCATCCTGCGCGGAGTTGACGAGGGTCGAGCGCTTTGCGAGGCGTGTGACTTCTCCATCGCGCGGCGGGTGATGGAGCAAGGTCCGGGCTCTGGACCGCAGTGGGTGGAGTGCCACATGGGGCTGTGCGGCCTGGCGATGCCGATTGTGGTGGCCGATCGCGTAGCGGCGGTGTTCCTCAGCGGCCAGAAGGTCTGGCCGGGCTCACGGGACAGCGTCCGCGCGCAGGCCCGGCGGGTCGGCGACCAGATCGCCGACCTCGACCATGAGGCCCTGATAGCGGCCGTCGATGGTCTGGATGAGTGTACCGAGCAGGAACGTGCCCGCATCGAGGCCATCGTTGCGCAGCACGCCGAGGAGATCGGCAAGCTCGGGCGCGACAGATACGACGTGGAACGCCGGCTCAGACAGGAGTACCTGCTCAACGAGTTGATGATAGCGCTGGCCGGAGCCTGTACCGACGTTCAGGAACTGCGGTATCGGCTGGAGGGCGTGACGGAGCGGGTCATCGACTTCTTCCGTCTGCAGTACATGGTGGTCTATACCCAGACCTTCGGCAGCTCGCCGGAGCTGGCTCCCGCGGCCTGGGCCGGAGACTGGCCGGGCTCCCGGGTCTCCCGGATGCGATGTCCCGTCCGTCCCCGCCGCGCCGGGGAAGACAGCTTCTACCGCATCGTCGCGGAGCCCGCCGGGGTGGCCCGGTTCCTTGCCGAGCACGCCCCCGACGCCTCCCAGCAGTTCCCGGGGGCACAGGCGTTGATCTGCGACTACGGTGTGCCCGAAGAGCGCGTTACCGTCACCGTCTTCGGGCCACAGAGACCAGGGCACACGGAGTCCTTGCTCAGCACCGCCGGCGACGACTTCCTGGAGCGGTTCCACTTCGAGGTGGGCATGCGCTCCAAGGCCGCGCGCCTGCTCTTGGACCTGCGCCAGGCCAATGAGGACAAGACGCAGTTCATGGCGCAACTCACCCACGAGATCAACGCGGGTCTGCAGACCGTGGTGGAGGAGAGCGAGTGGCTGCAGTACTATGTCACGGACATCGCCGGCCTCGACGACCCGGACCTGCTGGAGCCGCTGGACAAGATCCTTAGCGAGGTCCTGCGCCTGGGTTCCCGGGCCCGTGCCTCCCTGATGCACCTGCGCGGCGGCATGCCCCGAGGCGAGTACCGTCTCCGCGAGCGCCATCCTCTGCATCGACTGGTTTCCGTCTGCGTCGAGCCGTATCGTGGGGTGGCGCAGTCGCGCAATATCACCATTCAGGTAGACGCCTCGGTCCATCGCCTGCCACCCGTCCCCTTCGACTGGGAGATGATGAAGCTGGCGGTGATGAACCTGATCGACAATGCCGTGAAGTACTCCCACTTCAACCGCACCATCCGTATCTACGCCGAAGCCGATGAAAGCAGTGTTTCGCTCGCGGTGGAGGACTACGGTCTGGGGATCCCGCCCGAGGAGCATGAGCGCATCTTCGAGCCGTACGTGCGGGGTTCCCGCCGGGATCCGCGCCGGTTCATCTGGGGCAGCGGCCTGGGACTGGCCGTGGCAAGGGATGTCGTCGAGACCCATGGGGGTACCATCGGCGTGACCAGTGTGCCCACGGCCAAGAGCCCGGTGGGCGACGAGGCACACAGGTGGGAGAACTACATAACGACCTTCACCATTCGGCTGCCCCTGCGCCAGGAGGAACACTGATGCCCCGCCCAAAGCATGTCCTGTTCGTGGAAGACGAGCAGTACCGGAACGCCAAGCTGGTACGCTTCCTGCAGGCCAAGGGGCTGCAGGTCACCGCGGCCTGCACGCTGAAGGAAGCCCTTCAGACCGCGGGGCAAGGCGAGTTTGGCTGCGTCCTGCTCGATGTCATGCTTCCTCCCGGCGACGACGACAACGATGAGTTCGAGGCCCTCACGGCAGGGGTGGAGTTCCTCCGCAGGTTGCGCTCCGGCGCCATCGAGGGCGCCGACCCGCAGGTTCCGGTCGTCGTGCTCACCGGACGTCCGGAGGCCGCCGTGGAGGAGGAGATGCGTCGTCTGGGGGTGCAGGCCTTCATCAACAAGCCCGAAAGCATGAGTGTCCTGCTGCAGACCATCGAGGAGGCCATCGCGGCCTAGCACTACAACCGTACATGCGTTGAGGCGACCCAACGGCCGTCGGTGGGGCGGGCTT
>CAYRFY010000878.1:0-2639 GCA_964423635.1 uncultured Armatimonadia bacterium
GCCGCCATCGGCCGCCGGGACTTTCACGACAGGCTCTGGAGCCCCGCGGGCACGGAGGCCCGCGCATGTGTGTACCGACGGCCGTGACCTCGGTCTTCCTGCCGCCTACCGCGGCGGCAGGATGGCCGTGATGCTCTCGGCGACGAATCCCAGGCCGGCCCAGAAGCGGGCGGCCGCCTGGTTTTGGATGAGAAACTGCAGCTCGATGTGCCCGGCGCCCACTGCCCGCAGGGCCGAGATGGCGTGCCGCGCCAGCGCGCGACCCACGCCCTGCCGCCTCACCGAGGGCACCACGTACAGGTTCGCGATCGTCCCCGTCAGACGCTCAGAGCCGGGAATGGGGCTGCCGTGGAGAGTGATGGAGACAAACCCCACCGGCGTACCGTTGGCCAGAGCCAGCCAGGCCAGGAACTCCTCGCGCTCCAGGTGGCCATGGAGCAGGTAGGCGATGTTGTGGGGGACGAGGGTCTCCTCCGGGTACGAGCGGGCATACCGGGCCATCTCACGGTTGAGGGCGAGATGGAACTCGGCGAGGATCTCCAGATCATCCATCGTTGCGCGGACGAGTTCAAGCTCCGGCATGTGCTCAGACTCCGTGACGCCCACGCGCCCGGCGGAGGAAGGCGGCGGCCGCGCGCTCGGTGAATAGCCGTGATACACCCCATCTGGCACGGGAGGTTCGGCGGTCTTGCAGCCCTGACCTCCACCTGCGGGCCATAGGAGGAAACCCACATGCACCTGGATCTGCTCATCCGCGGCGGCGACCTCGCCGACGGCACCGGCGCCCCGGCCTTCCGCGCCGACCTGGGGATTGCCGGCGACCGCATCGCGGCCATCGGCGATCTGTCACAGGCCAAGGCGGCCCGCACTATCGACGCCACCGGCCTGATCGTGAGCCCCGGCTTCATTGACCCCCATAACCACGCCAACAACGAAGCCGCCGGTGGTGTCCTGAATATCCCGACCGCCGACAACTCCCTGCGCCAGGGCGTGACGACGCTGGTGACGGGCAACTGCGGAGGCTGCAGTTGGCCGGTAGGCCAGTATTTCGCCGAGTTGCAGGAGGTTCCCATCCGCCAGAATCACGCGATGCTGATGGGGATGGGGACCCTCCGCTCGCAGGCCAAGGTGCCCTCCACACGCCCGGCCTCGGCCGAAGAGCTCGCCAGGATGCAGGCCCTCGCCGCCCGCGCCATGGACGAGGGCGCCCTGGGGATATCCACCGGCTACTTCCCCGCCCACGTCACGATCGACGAGATCTGCGACGTGGCCGAACCCGTGGCCAGGGCGGGCGGCATCTACGCCAGTCACATCCGCAATGAGGGCGACGGCCTGCTGGGCTCCATCGAGGAGATCATACAGATCGGCGTCCGCTGCCAGATGCCCGTGCAGGTCTCGCATATCAAGACCTACGGGCAGCGGAACTGGCACAAGATCGATGCGGCGCTGAATCTGCTGGAGCACGGCCTGCAGCGGGGCGTCGACATCATGGCCGATCGCTATCCGTACCCGGCCTGCTTCACCGGGCTCTCGTCTCTTTTGCCGATGTGGGCGCGCAGCGCGACCCAGGCCCGGGGCGGCTGGGAGGCACTCTCCGACCCCGAATGGTACCCCAGGGTGAGGGCGGCCGTTGCCGACCAGTTGGACCTCATCGGCGGCCCCCAGAATGTCCTCTTCGCCCCGATTCCTCCGATCCCGGAGCTGGACGGAAAGCGTCTGGGAGACTACGCCGCCGAGATGGGCCAGGACCCCATCGATGCCGCCCTCGCCCTGATCCAGCGCGCCGGGGTCTCCTGCATCTACTTCGTCATGAGCGAGGACAACATCGAGACCTTCTACCGCCACCCGCAGGTGATGGGCGGCTCCGACGGCCATCTTCGCGTCTTCGGGGAGGGGGTCTCGCATCCCCGCAACTACGGCACTTTCCCGCGCATCATCGGGCACTACGGGCGAGACAGAGGGCTGTTTGGGGTGGAGGAGGCCGTGCGCAAGTGCACCTCCATGGCCGCCGAGCGCTTCGGCCTGCGCGAGCGGGGGGTGTTGGCGGAGGGCAAGATCGCCGATATCGTGGTGTTCGATTGGCAAAGGATCATCGACAGGGCGACCTTCGAGGATCAGCACCGTTACCCGGAGGGCATCCAGTGGGTGATCGTCAACGGAGGCATTGCGGTGGAGAATAGCGAGACGGCGAAGGCGAGCTACGGCCGGGTGGTGAGAAGGGGAGACTGAGAGCGAAGGCAAGACCGAGGGAGAGAGCGATAGGCGGACGGCAACGTCTCACCACGGAGACACAGAGAGCACGGAGTTCCACGGAGAACGGCGAGAGGAGCGGACGGCAACGTCTCACCACGGAGAGCGCGGAGAACGGCGGGATAGGCGGACGGAATGGGGTAACGAGGTGGAGGGGCGTCGGAGGGACTGGGGTCGATGGGGCTTGCCTGTCGTCTGCATCGAGCCCCTCCCGGCGTCGAGGACCGGGAGAGGCTCGATGCTTGTCTTGCTAGCGAAGCTCCGCCTCAAACCGACGAGCACGGCGCGGAGGTTCGCCTCGGGCAGTGCCACGGCCGGGCGGCAATCCCGCAAAGCGGGATCGCCGAGTCGGGCTGGAAACTCAGGTTATGCAGGTTCCGGGCAGGCGC
>CAYRFY010000879.1:0-2635 GCA_964423635.1 uncultured Armatimonadia bacterium
CCGCCGTTGTCGTTGCCGCCATCCTGTCCATCCGCCGTTATCCTGTCTATCCTGTAAATCCGTCGTCGTTGCCGTCTTTGCCGTTGTTCTCGTTGTTCTCGCTGTCGTCGTTGTCGTCGCTATCCCCTGTAGCGTGCCTACGGGTCTTGGTCGCGGCGTGGCCCGAACTGCGGCTTTACAAAGGGCGTCTCATTGGGTACCATTCCCATGGTGCCCGGGGGCGCCGATACCGCACACCGGGGTCGGGCTTTCGTCTCGATGATCGGGGGATGTCTCGTATGAGCGTCTCTGCCTCGTGGCGGCCTGCGGTCGCCCGTTTGCGTAGGACGCACCTGACGGCCGAGACGATCGCGCGCGTTCTGGCAGACGCCCTGCTGGTGAGCAGCGGGCTGTTTGCTGCGTACTTCCTGAAGTACATCGACCACCTGTGTAGTGCCCAGACCGCCTCCGTCACGGCCCGAGGTCTGCTGCATCACTATCTGGGGCTCTACGCTGCAGACGTGTGGCCCCTACTTCTCATCAGCCTCCCGCTGTTCTGGCTCAGCGGCTTCTACTCCCGTGGTCCGGCCTACCAGAGCCGGTTCAAGGCCCTCATCGTTGTCCAGGCTGTGGGGGGCTCGCACCTGGTCTTCGCCGCCGGGCAATGGTTCGTGCCCGGCGCGGCGACGACGCCTCGGGGGGTTGTTCTTGGGTCCTGGATAATCGTGACGGTATTTCTTCTGGGCGCAAGATTGTGGTCTGCGGTGTGGAAGTCCATTGCGGACATCGACAGGGGATTGCGCCGCCGGCCGGCTCGGCAGAGGGTCCGATCCGTCCTGGTGGTCGGAGGCGCCGGGTACATCGGCTCGGCGCTGCTGCCCCTGCTTCTCGACAGAGGCTACAGGGTGCGCCTTCTGGACCTGTTCCTCTACGGGGACGAGGCCATCGGGGAGTTCCTCGACCACCCGAACCTGGAGATCATGCGGGCCGACTTCCGCCAGATTGACAAGGTCGTTGAGGCCGTCCAGGGCATGGACGCCATTGTCCACCTCGGAGCCATTGTTGGCGACCCCGCCTGCGAGCTGAACTCCGACCTTGCCCTGGAGGTCAACCTCATGGCGACGCGCATGATTGCGGAGGTCGCCAAAGGTAGTGGGGTCCGGCGACTGGTCTTCGCCAGCACCTGCTCCGTCTACGGTGCCGGCGCGATGCCGGTCAATGAGCGCTCCAAGCTCGATCCTGTGTCGCTGTATGCCCGCAGCAAGGTGGCGTCCGAGGTGGTCCTGCTGGGGATGGTGGAGGACGACTTCGCCCCGGTGATCCTGCGGTTCGCCACGGTCTACGGGCTCTCGGGCCGCAGCCGCTTCGACCTTGTCCTCAACCTGCTTTCCGCGAAGGCGCTGGCGGACGGCAAGATTACAGTGTTTGGTGGCGACCAGTGGCGTCCCTTTATCCATGTCCACGACGCGGCCCGGGGCGTACTGGCCGCGCTGGAGGCGCCCGAGGCGAGCATCCGCGGAGAGGTCATCAATGTCGGCTCCGACGCGCAGAATCACAGGCTCACGGAGCTGGCCGGGCTCATCAAGGCACAGGTGCCCGGGGCGGAGATCCTGGAACTGGGGCCCGACGCCGACGGGAGCGACTATCGGGTCGAGTTTGGCAAGGCCGTCCGCATCCTGGGGTTCGCTCCGGAGTGGTCTCTGGAGCAGGGCATTGGCCAGGTTCTGGAGGCCATCCGTTCGGGGCGGGTGGGCGACTATCGCGACAGCAAGTACAGCAATGCCCGATTCCTGAGCGAGACGGCGCACGGCGTCCTCGAGGTCCGCGAGGACTGGGCTGACAAGCTCCTGGCGGAGGAGTGTACACCCGACGGCGGCGACGCCGTCAGTTCGGCGCCGGGGGTCTAGCCTGTCTCCGTCGCCTATGCCTCGCTTTCCCCGGCAGGTTACCCGCAGGAGGCCCTGATGGCCCGCATCGTCAAGCGAGCTTTGGATGTCACAGTCTCCCTCATCGGGCTCCTGGTGCTCTCCCCGCTGCTGTTGGTGGTCGCCCTGATCGTCCGCCTGACCATGGGCAGACCTGTCCTCTTCCGGCAGGAACGTCCCGGCCTGGGTGGAAAGCTCTTCACCATGGTCAAGTTCCGCACCATGCGCGACGCGCTCGATCGCGAGGGCAACCCGCTCCCGGACGAGGCGCGCCTGACGAAAGTGGGCCAGTTTCTGCGCTCCACCAGCCTCGACGAGTTCCCCGAGCTGCTCAACGTCCTGAAGGGCGAGATGAGCCTCGTCGGCCCCAGGCCGCTGCTCACCGAGTACCTGAGCCTGTATACGCCCCAGCAGGCGCGGAGGCACGAAGCAAGACCGGGCATCACGGGTTGGGCCCAGGTCAACGGGCGCAATGCCGTGAGCTGGGAGCAGAAGTTCGAATACGACGTGTGGTATGTGGACAACTGGACCCTGTGGCTGGACGCGAAGATCCTGTGGCTCACGGCATGGACGGTTCTCCAGCGTGAGGGCATCTCGCAAGCAGGGGTGGCTACGGCGGATAAGTTCACGGGCAGTCAGGCGCCTGAGCCTGAAGACACCGGGAGGAACGCATGACGACACCGGTCGTGGTCTACGGAGCGGGCGGAATGGGACGCGAGGTCGCCGAGACC
>CAYRFY010000880.1:0-1816 GCA_964423635.1 uncultured Armatimonadia bacterium
TCTGGGACAACCCGCTCGCATACGCTGACGCGATCCCTGCCATGCTCAGGGCACAGCGGGAACTGGGGCTCATGACGCTCGTTGCGGGCGGCCCTCTGCTACGAAGCCTCTACGGATATGAAGCGGCTGTCCTCACGGCGGCCGCAGCAGCCTCGGAGGCCTGGCAACGCACGTCCACGTTCTCGGGAGACGTGCTTCTGGGGGTTGCTGTCACTGACGCGTCACTGGGCGCGAGGCCTGAGGCGGATCCCGACGGAGTGTGCGAGGACATCGCTCTCTGGCTTGACAGAACGACAGGCACCGACTGCGCGGGGTACTACATCGTTGTCGACTGGGCGAATGACACGTACGAGATGCCTCAGGACCCAGTGACCCTGTCCAACCTCATGTACCTCACCTACGCACTGGCTGAGGCCAACAAGCGCCGCGTCGTTTTCGGATACACGGGCTTGTGGGGTGTGCTACCAGTCGTCGCCGGAGCAACTGCCGTGGCCACAGGTTGGTACCTCTCCGGCCGCCGTCTCTCGACCAGCCGGTTTCTCCGGCAAGGGATGGCGCGGCAACCGAGGAGACGTGTGTGGATCCGTGACATTCTGGCAGAAGTGACCGAGGATCTACTGCTCCCCCTCTGCCAAGGAGTGGCGCCATCCGACGGCGCGAGCGACACATTCATTGCGGCAAGCGGTGGGGAGATCCCTGAGTGCCTCGGGAGCCCAAGTGACGAGGTGCTCCATAACTGGTTAGTGATGGGGCAACTCTGCTCGCGTCTTGCGTTGCCGGCGGCTACGGACCGCGCGGCCGCTTTTCTCCAGATGCTTGATGCTGCGGATGCTTTCTTTGGTAGGCACTGCAGATCGACGCCCGAAACGTGCGCAGCCGTCTCGCACCTCGCCAACTGGCGGGAGGCCGTCCTCAGGTTCCGACGGATGGCAGGCTTCGACTAGGCGCCGCCATGCTGCGCGCAGGCCCTCCCTAGGGCGCACAGGCGATAGTCAGGCTGGGTCCAAGGAACATCGCGCCACGCCTGGACCAGTGGCGTGTTGCCATCGACGAACACCAGGCTGGCCGGGTACGTGTTCAAGCCCTCGGCGATCCGGCGCGCAGTGGAGGATAGCCGCGGTCGGGGCATGACAAGCACCGCCCGGTCGGCGTATAGCATGTGACCCGTCAGTTGTGTACACGCAGTGCGCCAGTCGCTGAGCTTCAGTTCGAAGGTTGTGATCCGAAACCGGGGCACGCTGATCCGCCAGTTGCGGCGGAAGCGGCCGTCGCTCAACTCGATCACCCAACGATGCTCAAGGAGGCCGTTCAGGTGCTGGCGTACCGTCTCGCGGCCATAGCCGGCGGCGGCGCACAGATCCGACAGCGGCAGACGCTTGTCGCCCGACAGCATGCCGTACAGACGGACCGCAACCATGGACCTGAAGCATGCCAGCGACGCGATCCCAGCGTGGCCGGGTGGCGGCCCCGCAAGCCAATCCACCTGTGCGTAGTCTGCTCTCCGCACGGGACCGTCGAGTTCAGGAACGATCAGACACGCGCGACGGTGGCCGTCTCCCGCCGGCACGAGAGGCATGTGCTGCCGAAACCGGATGCCGAACTCCATTTCAGTCATATCTGCAGTTGACCTCTCGATGGTGGTCGCAGCCATCGCCACGACCCGCAAGGTCACGTAGTATACCAGAGACAGCGCCCCCTGTGCGCCGGTTCGGCGAACCCCGCAGCATGCTGGCTGGCCCCGCTGCACCGCGGAGGCCTCCGGCACATGTTCAACGCCGCGCGCGCTTTCCCCTGCTCCCCCCCAAAGGCCTCCTCC
>CAYRFY010000880.1:1826-2628 GCA_964423635.1 uncultured Armatimonadia bacterium
CCATCCACCCTCTGCCCGAGGTCTTTGCCTATGCCCGCGTCTCCCGCCTCGCTTGTGCGCAGCGTACGCTATGCCCTTGTTGCCGTCATCGCCCTGGCCGGGCCGGGGATTCTCTTAGGTGACCGGCTTGGCCTTGGTCTACCGCGGATGGCGTTCATTGCCGCCGCATCGGCGTCCTTCGTCCTCATCGCCCTGCTCGGCGGCGGATTGCGGTCGGCTACCTCAGTGCTCATGGTCCTCGGGCTCGTGGGCTGCTTCATGGGCGATGTGCTCGGGCCGGGAAGCTTCATCGCCGGGGTCGCCGCGTTCCTCGTCGCTCACCTCTTCTTCATCGCCGCCTATGTCCTGCGCCGGGGCGATCCGCGGCTCGGGCTCAAGGTTTTCCTCCTGTTCGCTCTGCTCAGCGTGGCCGTGATGGCGGGGCTGTATGGCCGGGGCGAAGGGGCCGAGCGCGCTATCGTCGTAGCGTATGCCTTCGTCATCAGCGTCATGGTGGGCGCGGCCGCCAGCGCCATGCGCCTGCCCGGCGGCCGGTTTGTCTTCGCCGCCGCCGTGGTCTTCTACGTCTCCGATATCGCCGTAGGCTACTGGAAGTTCGTGGCCGGTGACTTCCCCTACGCTGTGATCTGCTACCCGCTATACTACACCGCCTGCACCATGCTGGCCTTCGGGGTGGGAACGGTGGGGAGAGAGGGAGAGGGAGAGGGAGAGTGGGAGGAGAGGAGAGGAGCTAACGACCAACGTCAGACCACGGAGACACAGAGAGCACAGAGTCCCACGGAGAACGGCGAAGAGGCGGGAG
>CAYRFY010000881.1:0-2613 GCA_964423635.1 uncultured Armatimonadia bacterium
CTCACCCGAGGAACAACTCTACACCAACCAGGTCATGCCCTATCCCCGGGCGCCCCACATCTTCGTGGGCTTCCCCACCCGCTACGTAGAGCGCCCCTGGTCACCGTCCTTCGAAACCCTCCCCGACCGGGCCCACCGCGAAAACCGCGTGAAGATATCGCCCCGCTACGGTACCGCCATCACCGACGGGCTGTTCATGACCAGCCGCGACGGGCGCCTGTTCAACCGCTGGGGCGAGGCCTTCCTCCGCCCCGGCCCGGAACGCAAGGACAATTGGCTCTATGGCGATTGCTACCAGGGCCTGGGCCTCATCGAGACGCAGCCGGAAGACCCCACGGCCCCACGAGAGTTCTCTCTCTACTGCCCGGAGAACACCTGGAAGACCAATGTGCGCATGCGCCGCTACACCATGAGGATCGATGGCTTCGTCTCGATCAACGCCCCGCTCAAGGGCGGCGAGGTGCTCACCAAGCCTCTCCTGTTCTCCGGCAGCAGGCTCCTGCTCAACTTCGCCACCTCCGCAGCGGGCAACGTGCGAGTGGAGCTGCAGGACGCCGAAGGTGCGCCGCTGGATGGCTTCTCCCTGGCCGACTGTGACGAGGTGTTCGGCGACAGCCTGGAGCGGGCGGTGACCTGGCAGGGGAGCGCGGACGTGGGTGGACTGGCGGGCCGGCCCGTGCGGGTGAGGATAGTCCTGAGCGATGCGGACGTCTACTCGTTGAGGTTTGCGGAGTAGAGGGGCAGGACGCGCAGGGCGGCAACGATGGGATAGCAGTATCTGCATAGCGTTGCCAAGTCGTACGCCGTACGCCGTGGGCCGTACGCCGTTTGGCCCGGAGGGCCATCGGCGGCGCGGAGCGCCGCCCCCCAGGCCCGGACTTCAGTCCGGGCATTCGAGCACCCAACCCCGCGTGCGCCCGCGAGGGCGCTCGATGTGCGAGGCGGCGGACACCCCTGGGGGCGACCGGATAGCCAGCCTCACGGCGGATCACGGAGGATGACGGCCACGGCTCCTGGTGTGGGTTATTGCGGCGGCTCGCCCTCGAGGGGCGGAGCGACCGCGGGCGTCACGGAGCGTGCGCCACGAACGGCATCGGGCCCCCTGCGGGGGCCCTCGGCGGGCTGGAAAGCCCGCCCCACGAACGGCCCTGCACCGCGGCCGCTACGCCCTCCGCAGCACCATCCACCACTGCGGGTCGAGGCCCTCCGGGGTCACGTCCTGCAGGGGGACGTCCAGGGCGAGAGCCACCTCCCGAGCCAGCGGGATCAGGTTGTTGAATAGCTCGCCGGGGAACCAGTCCAGGCCCAGGTGGTACTCCCAGGTCCAGTGGTCGAAGACCAGGGCGCCCCCGGGCTTCACCACCTGTGCTGCGGCCACGATGACCCGGCGCAACTGGGGCAGCCCCACGGCCTCCATGCCGTCGGCCCGGTACTGCTCGTCCATCCACTCGATCATCTGCCGCTCGTTGGGCCACCAGTCCAGGTCTCGGGTGTCCCAGCCATTGGCCTCGGCGGCCGCCGTCTCCAGGATGTCATTCACCGCGTGGTGGAAGCAGACGCAGTCGAACCGGGGCTCGGGGAAGAGCTTGGGCACGTTCTGGGCATCGTCTTCGATGATGCGCGCCCTCAGGTGAAGGCCCTCGAGGCGCTCGGTGAGCTCATCGGCCAACTTGCGGTTGAGGTTCACGGTGACATACTCGGCCTCGGCGCCGAAGAGCACGTCCAGCGCCACGACGACCGGGTCGCTGCCGCCGGCGCACAGCTCCAGCACCCGGGGGCATTCCGGCAGCCCGAGCGACTCGAGCACCAGCGTCCACTGGGCGGCCAGGAGGCGCCGGCTCAGCGGTCTTGCGCCGGGGATGAACTCGGCCTTCTGCGGTCGGGCCAGCACCTGCGCGGCGCCCTCGGAGAGCTCCTGAGCAGTCAGTTGGTCGACGTCATCAAGCCCCACGAAACGTTGCCCGACTCGTCCCCCGACGGCCTCGGCGAGAAGCTGCTGTGCTGTGCACATGCGATGGAGTGCCCTTTCTGGCCCCGGCGTCGTTGTAGGGCGCGGGCCTGTACCGCGCCGGAGAACCGGCGGAGCACGGGTGGCCCGCCGAACGTCGGCATTGTAGCCCGTCGGTGCCGCGGGTTGGGTGGGTGTGGGCGGAGCCGTGTCGGTTGGCGTGGCGCGGGACAGGCCCGCGCCCTACATGCCCCCGTCGCTCCCTATCGGGCCGCCCGCAACCCATCCATCACCCGCTGAACGTAGGCCACGCTCTTTTGCTCCCTCTCGTCGCGCGCGCAGGCGGCCAACTCGACAAGTAGAGGCGCCACGATCTGCCGGGCCTCCTCGCGGGTGGTCCCACGGGCCCAGTCCGGCGCCGGGTGCGGATCGTAGACACTGCGATAGCCCGGATCGAAGGCGAACTGCAGCCCCCTGATTGCGTAGCCATAGACATGCCTGTCGTCACACTCGCGGGCCACGCGAGCGCAGGCCCGGAGCGCCTCGGGGCTGCCGATCAGGGCCAGACCCCTGGCGCCGGCACAGCGGATGTCGGTGATGGCCGCCGCATCCAGAGCTTGGGCCGAGAGCAGGCCGATGGCTTCGTCGCCGCAGGCCATGCCCAT
>CAYRFY010000882.1:0-2609 GCA_964423635.1 uncultured Armatimonadia bacterium
GTTAAGCATGGGAACGCGATTCACCTCGGCACCCAGCATCTTAACAAAGGCATGCTCAGGGTTCAATGCGCCACACAAAACTACAGCGTCAAAGTTTTCCAAAGCAGCCAGGGTGTCGGTGACGGCTGCGGCGCACTCCATGGTCAGAGCCACGATCTTCCATCGCGCAACCTGGGCCCGGGTGCTGGAAAAGCCGCCCTCGCCCAGCCACGGTACGTCCTCCAGGATGGCCTGGAGGTCGCTCTCCACGCGGTCCGAGAGCGTGATGCAGCGCGGATCCTCGGAGCGGCGCAGGTCGGCGATCGCGGCGCGCAGGTTCTGCAGATAGCGGATGTCGTCAATGCCCTCGCGAATGCCCTCCCACTGCAGGGTCGGTACCAGCGGCGGCCACCCATCGGCGGAGGGGTAGGTGATGCAGGCGTCCTTGGGCTCGCGCTGCGAGGCCCCATCGAAGTCGTCGTAGGCGTCGCCCTTGGGGCGCTGGAAGGTCCAGGCCCAGGCGCCGTCGGCCAGGGACTTGTCCAGCAGAAAGCCGCTGAGGTGGCGGTTGACGGCCAAGGACCCCTCCTGTCCCGTATAGCAGCCGGAGCCGTACCACCAGTAAGTGGCCCCGGAGGCGTCGCACTCGGCCCGGCGCGCCAGTGCCTGCTCGGCCGAGGTGGCGCAGAACCCGATTCCGTAGCAGCGCACGGACAGGTACTGGGCTATCGTCTCATTGGTCCAGTCCACGTCGGAGGTGGTGTAGGTCTTGTAGCCGGCATTGTGGAGGATGGAGAGCGTGGCGACGGCTTCAGCCTGCGCCGCTGCGTGGCCGCCGGGTTCGTCGACGGTGTGGTAGATGAACTCCGGCCACCGGTTGGCGACCCGCAGATCCTCGATTCGCCCGACGATCTGAAGCATCAGGTCGGCGAACCGCGGACCCCAGTCGTCGCCGTCCTGGCCCAGCAGCCGGTGCACCAGACCGCCGATGCCCTGGCAACTGGCGATGACCGGCCCGCCCATACCGGCGCGGACATACAGGTTCATCACCCGCTCGAACTCGCTCAGATCGGCCTTCAGCTCCCCATCCTCCAGCGTGAACTTCCCGTGGGTCAGGGGGTACATCAGCGTGCTTTCAATTCCGTGCTCGCGCCAGTTTCCAATCTCGTCCAGTATTTGTTGCTCACTGTAGTTGGCCCAGCGGGCGGTGTCGGGCCACAGGCCGTAGACCTTGCCCTGTGGCGGATGGAGCTTGAAGGGCAAGACGCGCAGGTGGATGGGAACCATGTGGTACCGGTCGCCGATGGTGAGACGCACGTAGCCCTCGTAGGCGCCGTCCGTGGCGTCCTCCGGCACGCGGATCGTGACCCAGAACTGCTGGAACGTCCCGGCTCGGATGTCGACCGCGTAGGTCTTCTCCAGCAGCTCGGGGATCGTGTAGAACCTGTCGGAGCGCCAGGAGGTGCGCTGGTCCCAGAGACGCACGGCGCGGACGTCCACATTCGCCGGCCCGATGCGGCTATTGCGGCTGCCGATGAACTGCCCCGCCTCGGCCACCACGCCCTGGAGGTCCCTGGCGGCGTAGACGCCGAAAGTCACCGGCTCGAACTCGCCGGGCGAGGCGAAGGCCGTCACGGTGGCATCGATCTCGGCGCGCGTCGGGAATGCCAGGGGGCCGATGCCGTCGGGATCGCCGGGCACGAAGGTTACCCAGCCGCGCTCCCGCTCTTCCTCGGTAAGCGCCGGTTGCGGGCGCCGGGGGCCCCAGGACTGACGGGTGAAGGTCACGCCGTCTCGCTGGAAGCTGTCGGGCGTACAGGGCGCCGGGTGCGCCAGAATCGTCAGGAGCAAGGCAACGGGGCACAGGTGACGGAGCACGATCATCGGAAGCCTCCCGGCGTTGTGTGTGGATTGGTGGGTCGGGCGCCGCGGGGTGTGGCGGGGTGCGGGGCGCGCAGGCCCCTTCGACACCCGCCGCCGGCGGTCCTGCAGGCATGAAGACGGCCCGGGGCTGGAGGCGCGGCCGAAAAGCCCACACTCGCATGGGAGTGTCGTTCTGAGAGCGTCTGTTCGCGGAGGGAGCAGCTCGAAGAATCTCCCGGCATATCGCGAGATCCTTCGCCCAAGCGGTACAGGCCTGAACTTGCGCCGCCCGGGCTTGTGACGCCGGCGCTCCAGGATGACATCTTCACGGCATGCCCGGCTCTCCGGCCGGGCTTCTATGCCAGTGCCTTCGCCGCTCTGGCGATCAGGGCTATCTGGGCCGGAGGCATGCCCGCCGCGCCGCCGACAATCCTCGCTCCCGCTCCGATGAGCTCCGCCGCTTCCCTGCCCGTTTGCTCCGCGGCCCCCGGCCCCCACTGGGCGACGAGCGGGAGGTCCATGGCCTGGCTCAGGGCGCGCAGCCGGGGCAGGAGCCCGGACGCCTCGTTTCCGGTGGCTCCCACGGCCACGGGGGAGAGCCCCACGGTGGTCTGCGAGAGCGTTCGGGCCAGGCTCTGGGGGCCGGCGCTGTCCATCTGAGGATCGGCGGCCACAGTCACGACGAACGGGATACTGTCTGAGCACATGGCTCCCACAGCGGCGTGCAACTGCGCCACCTCCCCCAGACCGCGGAGCAGCAAGAGGTC
>CAYRFY010000883.1:0-2604 GCA_964423635.1 uncultured Armatimonadia bacterium
TTGTGCCGAGACGGCTTCTACGTCCAGCCGCACGCCTGGGCCCATCGTGCTGGCGATGGCGGCCTGCTTGATGAACCTGCCCTGCACGGCGGCGGGACGGGCCTTGATCACGACACCCATCATCGCGACCAGATTCTCAACCAACTGCTCATCGCTGAAGGACAGCTTGCCGATGCCCACGTGCAGGCCGCCGCCGCGATCCATGCGGTACTCCAGTTTCCCGCCCTTGAGCTCGGCAACGGCGGTCCCGATGTCCTCGGTGATGTTGCCCGACTTCTTCGAGGGCATCCTCGGCCCGAGCTTCCGGCCCAGGGGGCCGACGATGCGCATCATGCTCGGGTGGGCGACGAGAATGTCGAACTCGTCCCAGCCCTCCATGATCGCCTGCACCAGATCGTCGCCGCCCACGCGGTCCGCCCCTGCCTCCTCGGCCTGACGGGCGCTGTCTCCGTCGGCGAACACGGCCACCCGCGGAACCTTGCCGGTGCCGTGAGGCAGCGTGCAGGTTCCCCGCACGGTCTGATCGCCTTTGGCCGGGTCGGCACCCAACTGCAGGTGCAACTCCAGGGACTCGTCGAACTTGGCGTTGGCGTGCTCCCGGACCAGGGCAATAGCTTCAGCCGCGCCGTAGCGCGAAGTCTTGTCGATGTGCTTGCTATTGGCTGTTACTCTCTTGCTGTGCTTCGGCATATTGGCACCTCTTTGAAATGAGGCGGCGGGCGCCGGCTGGGCGCTCCGCTCCCACCACCAGGGTGGTGGTATGACGCCGGCGCCGGGGTCGGCCCCGGCCGCAGGTCGCCTTCGAGATCGGGCCGTCAGCGGCAAAGCCTAGACGACCTCGATACCCATACTCCGGGCGGTGCCCGCGATGATCTTGATGGCCGCGTCCACGTCGCGCGCGTTGAGATCCACCATCTTGCGCTCCGCGATCTCGCGCACTTGCTCCGTGGTCAACTGCGCCACTTTCTCGGTGTTCGGAGTACCCGAGGCCTTATCCAGCCCGGCCATCTTCTTCAGAAGACTGGCCGCGGGGGGCGTCTTGCACACATAGGTGAAACTCCGGTCCTGGTAGACCGTGATCTCCACCGGGATGATGTCCCCGATCTGCTGGGCGGTCTTCTCATTGAAGGCCTTGCAGAACTCCATGATGTTGACCCCGTGTTGCCCGAGGGCCGGGCCGACGGGAGGGGCGGGGTTTGCTTTTCCCGCCGGGCAGTGCAGTTTGACGACAGCCAGCACCTTCTTCGCCATGCTCAATACCCCTTAACAGACGGCCGAACGTCACAGACCACCCTTGTCCCTGTGCGTGGTGGTCCCGACTTCTATAGTTTCTCGATCTGGGTGAAGTCGACCTCGACCGGCGTCTCGCGCCCGAAGATCGAGATCAGTACCTTCACCGTCTCCCTCTCCGCATTGACCTCTACTATCTTCCCACCGAACTCGTTGAACGGCCCCTCGGTGACGCGCACCGCTTGCCCCACAGACCATGTGGTCTTGGGCTTCTGGGCCTCCTCGCCCACCGTCCGCAGCAGAGCGTCCACCTCGGACTCCTTCAGCGGCACGGGAGTGTCGGCGGATCCGACGAAATGCGTCACGCCGGCGGTCTGCTGAATGAGATGCCGCATCTCCTCCGTCAGGTGCATCTGCACCAGGACGTAGCCGGGGTAGACCTTGCGCTTGACCTCACGGCGTTTCCCGGAGGAGGAGCGGATCTCAGTCTCCGTGGGCACGAGGATACGCCCGAGATATGGGATGAGGTCTTGGGCCTCCACCATCTTCTCGATGGCCGACTTGACCTTGTTCTCTTTCCCCGTGAGCGTGTGTACCACGTAGTACTGCATGTCGCCGGTCCCCACATCCTTGGGGCGATCACGCCCCTGCTACCCTGAGACGCCCAAGAGCCCCATGATTTTCGCGAAGAAGATGTCTAGTACCGCAACCCATGCGGCCACGGCCGCCACCGCGATGAGGACCACTACCGTGAAGGAGTAGGTCTCCTCATGGCTGGGCCACACCACCCGCTGCAGCTCGGAATGTACGTCCTTGAGGAACCTTCCCAGGTTCACGAAAGGACGCGTGATTCTCGACAAGAAGCTGGACCCTTGACTCTTAGCACTGGCCATGCCTACGACCTCGTCTCCCCGTCATAGGGCGGCACCCGGCAGTCGTGAGCTTAACCCCGAATGGACCGTGCGAGCGCACCTGCGGCACGCCCGCACGGGTCTGTGTTGTGGATGGCAGGGGCGGCCGGACTCGAACCGACAACCTACGGTTTTGGAGACCGTTGCTCTGCCAAATTGAGCTACGCCCCTAGTTCCGCCTTGACCTACTTACGTAGACGTTGCTCCGAGTGCGTGGTATGTGCGTTGCACTTCGGGCAGTGCTTGCGCAGGACTACCTTCCCCGAGACGTTCTGCCGGTTCTTGGCGGTCAGGTAGTTCTGCGACTTGCACTCATCACACTGCAGCATGAACTTCGTCTGTGGCATTCCTGCAACTGCCCCCTCGCCGGTCAACGATCATCACGCAACTTCGCGGCCTTCTGTGCAGCTACTCAATGACCTTGGTCACAACGCCCGCGCCCACCGTGTGGCCGCCCTCGCGC
>CAYRFY010000884.1:0-2583 GCA_964423635.1 uncultured Armatimonadia bacterium
CACTGAAGTCACGCCGGTAACCAAAACACTATCAGAACAGCCTCCGTGCCCGCGGTCAGGGTTGTGCTCTCCGGCGATGGGCGCGTGGCTGACTGTGCGGTCTTGGAAGACCGAGAGCACGGTGGTCGTCTGGCAGGGTTGTGGGCTCTGGCGAGGGGTGAGAGACTGACCTTGCGGGCCTGGAGACCCGCGGGCACGGTGGTTCTCCGGGGTGTGTTGCCGACGGCCTGGAAGGTGCTCGGCCAACGACTGCGGGCCGGAGAAGCCGCCCCACGAAGGGCGGGTCTCGAGATCCGGCGGCCTACCTGACTCACAGCCCCTGCAGCATGCTCAGCAGCTCGTCGACCAGCGCCTCCCCCGAGCCCGGCTTCACTCGCGCCCAGCGCGAGCGGAAGGTCTCGTACCCGCCCTGCTCGAACGCCTCCAGCGTCGGGATGTAGCCGATGATGTCGTTGCACAGCTCCGCAACGGCCGTCATCGGATAGGCGGAGCGTCGCTTGATCTCCAGCCCGAGGCCGGCGAAAGTCTCGCCCGGCGTGGCCGCGATGACGCCCTCGCCGATGCGCAGCGCCTGTACCACCGTGAGCAGTTCGTCCTGTGGTGAGGCCTTCAGCAGCCTGTCCTCGTTTTCGAACACGTCCACGCAGTCCGGCCACTTCTCCGCGACCTCGGCCTCCTGGAAGGGCTCGCGGTCGCGCACGCCCAGGCGCACCTCGCGCCACGCTACGCTCAGCCCGTCTTCCTGCCCCGGTTTTGCCCCCGCCACCACCTGACACATGGCCTCCGACAGTCGCTGGTGGGCCTTTTCGAAGCCGATGATGTTGTTGATGTCGCCGCAGGCGCCCGGCAAGAACAGCGCGAAGAAGCCGGGGCCGAAGGCCTCTTCAAGGGCGGCCGCCACCCGGCCGGGGTAGTCGGCCGAGAAACTGGTGCCGAAGTGCGCGTTCACGTGCATGGTGTAGTTCCAAAGCGTCGCGATGGGCGCTCCGTCGCGGAAGAAGACCCAGGCCATGAGGTCTTCATCGTTGGGCCCGGCCAAGGGCAGGCTCTCTCGCTCCGCGTCCGTGGCCAGCCACACATTGATCGCCGAGCCGCTCGGGCGCAGGAGGCGCCGGTTGCGTCCCACCCCTGGGCAGCTCGTCTTGACCACTCCCACGCTCACCGGCGCGGGCCGCGCGGCCGCCAGAACGACGGCCTCGACGATGGCCTCCTGCACCCGAGACAGATAGGCCTGATCCAGGTTGCCTCCCAGGTCCAGGGACTCATCGGTGTACGGTCCCGAATGAGTGTGGGAGCAGTTGACCAGCACGTTCTGCGGCGCTATGCACACCCTCTCGGCGATCGCGGCCCGCGGTCCTTCTGATCGCTGCCTCGTCCACGCGATGAGGTCCAGCGTCACCAGGGCCAGGCGGGTCCGGCCGTTGTCCAGGACCATGGCCTTGCACAGCAGCGGGTCGTCGACGCCCACGGAGACTCGCGGGCGCAGGGCGCCGGCCATGAGCGTGCCGACGGGAGGTGTGATATCGATGGACGCGGTGCCGAGAAGCATCTCGATGGTTTCCCCTCTGTCGCGGTTCCGGGCCTGCAGGTGCAGGCCCGGGTTGGCTGTGGCTCAACGTTCGTGGGGGCCGGCGGCCCCGCGGATGATCGCCCCGACTCTGCCCGAGGGCCTACGCTTCCTCCAGCCTCTCCAGATAGTCCGGCAGCTCCTCATCCAGCACATGGCGCAATTGCGCGATCTTCCATTCCAGATGCGCCCGGTCTGCCATGTACTCCATGCTCGGCTCCCAGCCCAGACGCGAGTCGGCCTCCACCAGCGGGATGCTCTCCCGGGCATTGGCGATCTCGGCTTCCCCGAGCGCCTGGAGATCCCCGGCAAGGGCCCGCGCCGCGGCCGGGTCTTTTTCGGCCAGGAGGGCCTCCTTGAGCTGCCACCAGCGCTTGGTGTGCAACGTCGTCTGGAAGCAGTGGCGGATGAAGCGCCCCAGGCCCAGCATCCGCAGGGCCTGAAGCTTCTTGCGCTCGGGAGCGAGCGCCACCGCCTGCTCGAGCCGGCCGAGGCCCTCGTCCCAACCCGCGCACATGCGTTGGATGAGACCGATCTCCGTGTCGAGGTCTTCGGGTCTGTGAGGCTTGTAGTGCGTGTTCAAGATGCGGTTGCCGAAGTGCGCGTACGGCGCCGAGGGGAAGGCTTCCCGCTCCTCGAGGAAGAGCAGCGGGTACGCCGGACCCACCCGGAATGGCCCGTACTGGTCCTCATTGGTGGGGACGTAGTTCCGGAACGCCTCACTCCACAACCGCCAGGCCTCCACCGCCAGGGGGCCACCTTCGGCGCCGAAATCGCGGCAGGCCAGCTTCTTGGCCATCTCCTCGGTGGTCGTCTCCGTCGGCAGCGCGGAGGGCTCCCAGTAGGCCCACTTGGCCAGCTCATTGACGAACGACGGCCACCAACCGAAATGGTGCGATTCCATCAGGCCCACGAGACCCCACTTTTCGCGCGCCTGCAGCAGGCCCCGGTACCGCCGGGCCCACTGGAAGGGGATGGGCTCGTAGGGGATGACGCCGATGTCCCACGATAGCCCC
>CAYRFY010000885.1:0-2571 GCA_964423635.1 uncultured Armatimonadia bacterium
AGCCGTTGGCCACCCCGTAGGTCGGGCTTTCCAGCCCGACTCGGCGATCCCGCCCTGCGGGATCGCCGCCTGGCCGTGGCACCGACCGAAGGCGAATCTCCGCGCCGTGCTCGTCGGTTTGAGGCGGAGCTTCGCTATCACTACAACCGTACATGCGTTGAGGCGACACAACGGCCGTCGGTGGGGCGGGTCCCGCCGCACGGGACCCGCCAAGCCGGCCTGGAAGGCCGGCGTCGGCCTCCGGACGCGATTCGGGCCAGCCATCGGAAGGTCCCCGCCGGGCGCAACGCACAAGTACGGTTGTACTACCAGCCCATGGCTCGCCGGAGGGCACTGCGGACGAGCCACAGCAAGGCGAGCGCCCCGCCGGGTTGTGGTGTGGTGAAACAGGGGGAGTGGCGGGCGTGGGCAGGTCTGTCTCCGGCGCAAGACGAATATGCCGCTGTGCCGCAATCTGCGCCAGACGCGGCCGGGGAACGCCCTTGGTTCCCTGTGGACTCATGCCAGATGAGAGGACGGTACCCAACTTGAAGCGCTTCATCATGCTGCTTGTGGTCGCGCTCGCCTGCGCGAGCTGCGCGGCCGGAGCAACCTATCGAGAGATCACCGACGTCGGGCCGTGGGGCGACTACGAGGCCTTTCCCGACGTGTGTGCAATGGAAAATGGCGATCTATACGTTGTCTTCTACGCGGGCCTGGGCCATGTGACCAATCCGAGTGAAAAGCTGCCGAAGGGCGGGGCGATCTACGGCCTGCGCTCCTCCGATCAGGGGGCCACGTGGTCGGAGCCAATCCTGGTGGTAGACACCGAGGAGGACGACCGCGACCCCCATGTGACGCAGCTCGCCAACGGCGATCTGATCGTCTCGTACTTCACCAGCCGCTACTATACCGAGGATGGCAACAACAAGCGGGACTGCGACGTCTTCGTGGTGCTCTCCTCCGACGGTGGAGACACCTGGGGCGAGCCCATCCATGTGGACACACCGTACTCCGAGAAGACGGACCGTGGGCGGGCGGTCTACGTCTCGGGCCCCGTGATCCAGCTCGAGGAAAGCCACGTTGCGCTGCCGATCTACCACGGGCTCAATGCGGGCCACTATGTCACCGCAGTGGTGCATTCCGATGACTATGGGAAGACGTGGGACAAGGTGGCGGTGGTGGACGAAGAAGCCTCCGTCGCCTTCTCCAGCGGCTTTTGCGAGGCCTCCATGGCGCGGTTGGGTGACGGCCGCCTGATCATCGTCATGCGCCCCGGGATGCACGTCGCCTTCTCTGAGGACGAGGGCTACACCTGGTCCAAGGCGGTGCAGATGCCCCACCGTGGCGACGCCCCCACGGTGCTGCGCACCTCGCAGGGGATGCTCCTGGTGGCGCACCGTCACCCCGGAACCGCCGTGACCATCTCCACCGATGATGGGCAGACCTGGGGCGCACCGTGGCCTGTCGATACCGTGGGCGGCGCCTACCCCGGCCTTGCCGAACTCGCCGACGGGTCACTCATCTGCATCTACTACGAGGAGGGCGCGGCCTCCGACATCCGGCAGGCGGTGTTCAGAGTGGAGCCCGGCATCCTGCTGGCCGACCTCGCCTTGCGCTTCCCGTCGCAGCCGCCTCCGGGGATGAAGATCGACCTGCCGGCACTCCACGGCTCCGGGGGCGTGGAGATCGAGACCGACATGACCCACACGGAGAAGACCCCGGGAGGCGGGCCCACGGCGGTCTTCGACGGGAACACCGAGTACATGCACGCCGCCTGGAAGGCCGCGGAAAACGTGGACGCCACGTACACGCTGCGGTTTGCCCGGGAGCGGGAGCTGACGGGCCTGGGAATCTGTCTGAAGACCAGCCGCGAAACAAGTCAGTGGCCGCAATCGGCGAACGTCTATGTCTCCGTGGATGGTGAGACCTGGGGCGATCCCGTAGCCAGCTATACGGACGTGGCATCCACGGCGATCGAGTACACGCGGTTCGCCCGGCCGATGAAGGCACGGTTCGTGAAGGTTCACATCACCAAGTCCACGGGCTGGCCGTCGCTGAACGAGATGGAGCTCTACGAAACTCAAGCGCCGCCGGCCGCCCAGCCGGCCACGAACTAGAGGTCCGGCCGGAAACCCGGTTCTGCTGCGAAGATGTCATCCTGAGCGTCCATCTCGCGCAGCGAGATAGCGAAGGATCTCGCGGTTTCCCAGGGGATTCTTCGAGCTGCTCCCTCCGGGAGCGGACGCTCTCAGAATGACATTCCCGGCGAAGGTGGGGTTTCCGGCCGGGCTTCCAGATGGCTACATGGGGCGCACTACCCGAAACAAGCCGTTGGCCGCCCCGTGGGCCGGGCTTCCCGGCCCGAGGCGAACCTGCGCGACCGGCCGCATCAGAAACGCTCCGCCGCCGCTGCCCCCATGGAGGGTGCCTGCTTTGCTCGTTCGCAGGCCCCTCCATGGGGGCGTGTCCCCCTGTCTCACTTGGCCAGGCGGATCTCCCCCATCCGCGTAGGCTCCCGGAAACCGCCATAGGTCGGCGACCAGGCCAGCGAGCGCACCATCTGGGTGGCCCGGATCGCGTTGAAGTATA
>CAYRFY010000886.1:0-2562 GCA_964423635.1 uncultured Armatimonadia bacterium
GGGGGGTGGGCTCGGCGATGCTCTGCAGATAATGCAGCAGGCAGCGGGTGAAGACCGCTCCGCCCACGAAGACGAAGCCCGCCCACAGCACCGCGTGATAGTAGTAGCCTTCCTTCATCATCTCGCTGGCCAGGTACCAGATGGTCAGGACGATGATGACCATCATGCCCAGAGTGGTGGAGCACGAGCCGGAGGCCAGTTGATCCGTGGGTCGGCCGCCATACCAGTCGGCGGGCGGATAGCCCAGGACGGCGCGCTCGTCGCTGTCTCCGGTGCGCACGATGGACCAGCGCCGCAGTTGCTTGAACAGCTCCACCGTCCGGTTGTCGATCTCGCGGAGGAACTTGCCCTCCCGCGACTCGATGGTGAAGGAGCGCCCCGGCTCGCGGGGGGCGTGCCAGTGGATCACCACACGACGGGGGCCCGCGGGTGGCGTCAGATCGATGCGGTCGATGCGGTCCTTGGCCAAAGACCACGAGAACCTGTCGCCAACGAACACCAGGTCGCTGTTGGTCGTGCCCAGGAAGCCCACATCAAGGTCGGTTTCTCCATCCCAGGTGCGCACATCATCGCCGGGAGCGAAGCCGATGAAGTCCGGCCCGCCGGAGCACTTGGCGAGCTCCTCGGAATGCAGGATGCGTTTGCTCAGACTCTTGCGCAACCAGTCATTGCCCAGCAGGGCGAAGCGGCTCTGCACCGCCCAGGTGAAGGTGCCCGCGGCCAGGAAGGCCGCAGCGGTGAGTACCGCCGCCGGCCAACTGGTGGGGTCCGGCACGAAGTACGTGATCACGATCAGCGCCAGAGCAAAGGGCGCCGCGGAGGCCAGCACGATGGCGGAGCTGGCCAGAAGACGGTTCCTGGCGCGGAAGGCGCTGTTGAAAACCTGAGAGGTGGTGTCACTCATAATTGGCTGCGTTCGTGTAGCTCCCTGTGATGCTATCGGTCGCTCTAGGCGACCCTATATATAACTAAGTTGCCGGTCTCCGGGTTCCATGGCCGGCCGGGGCGATGGGTCGAGGTGAGCGTCACGGGACCGCGAGCAGAGGCCGTCTCGGCGGACGGGCCGGTGGCCCGCGTCCGGCCCCTTCGGGGCGCCATCCGGTGCCACGGGACCTGTCACCGGCCCTGCGTCTCCCGTTATCTAATTCGACATCGCCGGGAAGATGCCTGCAATCGGTGGACCCTGTACGGGCAACTATAGTGTAAGGTTCGTATAACTTGTCAAGTAGGCTCGGGGCTGCCATGGCCCATGGCGTGTTGCGCTGCGTGGCATTGAGGTGGGCGATGGCCAGAAACAGGGCCACTTCCGCGCCCCGATCGCTACGGAACGCAGTGGCGCGGCGGATGGTCCTGCGCAGCGGTCGCATCACCCCGCCCTCCATGGCGTTGGTGGGCCGGTAGCGACGAGCCCCTTTGAGGTTTGGCACGTTCATATAGGCGATAGAGGCGTCGAAGCCCGTCAAGAGGCCAGCCACTGCCTCGGGCTCTGCTGCCTGCCAGTCCTTGACGAACTGCTGCAGACGCTGGTGGGCCTCACCGGTGTCAGTCGCCAAAGAACGACTGAGAACGACGACAGGGAACGGGGGAACGGCATGGAGGGGGACGGAGAACGGTAGATCGCCGAGGGCGGCAGTCGCCGTGCCGTCATCGACCGTTATCCTGTCTTCCCGGTCGTTGCGGTCATCCGCTGTTGTCCGCCGTTATCCTGTCCGTCCTGTCCTCCCGGTCGTTGCCTCTATCCGCTGTTGCCCTATTTCCCAGTCCTTGCCGCCGTCGTTGCCATTGCGTTGGAGGAACCGCGGCGGGCGGCGCCGAACACCCTCCTGCCTCACACGCTGCCAATGAGCCTGTAGCTCTGGTCAGAAGGAGAAACGAGCATGCCAAAGGCGCTGATCGTGCAGGGCGGCTGGGACGGGCACGAGCCCAAGCAGGTCTCTGAGGTCCTCGCCCAGTCGCTGATGGACAACGGCTTCGATGTGGTCCTGGCGGAATCGCTGGACGCCTTCAAGGACAAGGCCCTGATGGAGAGCATCAGTCTGGTCGTCCCCGTGTGGACGATGGGCAAGATCGAGGGCGACCAGCTCAACCCGCTCCTGGAGGCGGTCCGGGGAGGAGTGGGCATTGCCGGTGTGCACGGTGGGATGGGAGATGCGTTTCGGGAGCAGACGGAGTTTCAGTTCATGGTCGGGGGCCAGTGGGTGGCCCATCCGGGAGGCGCCGGGGTCACGTACACCGTTCACATAGCAGACCCCTGGAACCCGCTGACGGCCGGTATCGAGGACTTCGCGGTCACCAGCGAGCAGTACTACATGCACGTGGACCCGGGCAATGTGGTGCTTGCCACGGTGAACTTCGACCACGTCGTGATGCCGGCGATCTGGATCAAGAGCTACGGCAAGGGCCGGGTGTATTACTGCTCGGTGGGGCACATTGCCGCAGACGTGCGTCTGCCGCAGGTGCACGACCTGGTGACCCGTGGGATGCTGTGGGCGGCGGCGGGGAAGGAAGGCTAGAAGCGCGGCCGAAAAGCCCGCCTTCGCCAAGAGTGTCATTCTGAGAGCG
>CAYRFY010000887.1:0-2557 GCA_964423635.1 uncultured Armatimonadia bacterium
CACAAGCGTTCCCGCTCAGCGGGATCGCCAGACTCTCCCGGCAAGCGGCTCTGCGTCGCTCATCGGGCAAGTGCGTGCCCTGCTCTGAGCGCACAGGGCACGCGATTCGGACGCAGGCACGACCTCGCCCATCCAAGCCCCCACCCCGGCCCGCTCGAGGGGCGGACATGCCAAAGGCCGGGCTGCTCTTAGCGCAGCCCGGCCCTATGCTTGCACGACATGGAGCACAGCCGCCTACTGATCCTGCAGCGTGGACAGCAGGTCGGCGATGATGTCTGAGACCGTCCGGGCTGAGGGATGCCCCCCTCGCGCCAGCGGCCGCGAGAACTCCCCTTCCACCAGTGGCAGGCCACCCGCGCCGGACTGGATATCGGCGACCGCCTCCCCCACATAGCGACGCACGTCGTGAGCGACTTCCTTCACCGAGCGGTTCGCGTTCACCACGACGAAAGCGTACTCGTCCACCATCTGGCTGAAGATCCCCAGCAGGGAATCCTGGTGTTGCACGAAGCAGTCATAGCGGCTGTCGCCGTGGATGTAGTCCGCCCCCGACTCCCAGTAGTCGAAGCCCCCGCTGGCCAGCACTCTGGGAATCAGCGTCTGCAGGTCTGCCTGCAGGTAGAGCACGAGATCGGGGATCACGGCGAAACCGTACACATTCCGAATCCACCGGGGGTCGGCGCCGCGCACGATGGCCCGCGCCATGAGCGAGTAGATGTACCGGTCCGTCAAGACTACATACCCCGCGCGGAGGGCGGGAATCATCTCATTGAGCAGCCGGTCCGCGAAGTCCGTGGCATAGTAGAGAGCCTGGGTGATGGCACCCATGGTGTGGCCCTCTTTGGCCTGCTGCAGGTCGCGTCCCGCCAGGTTCGAGCGGGTCAGCCCGGTGTCATAGACCGCCAGGCCTGAGCTCTCCAGGGAGTTCTTCAGAAGCTCGATCTGTGTGGTGCGGCCCACGCCGTCGGTGCCTTCCAGCACGATCAGCTTGCCGATCACGTCCTCCGCAGGCATCGCCGGCATCGGGTGCCAGTAGGTCTGTAGCATAACTAGCCCTCCTTGCCCTCGAGGTCTGCCATGATGCGGCGCATCCCCTCCGGGCGCTTGAGGCAGCCATCCAGGTGCCTGGAGACGATCTCTCTCACCTGGGCCTGCTGCGCGGCGATGGGCTGCGTGGCGTCGATCACCTCGAACCCGAACTCCTCCACCATCTTGTCGTACTCCTGGAGGATGCGGCCCTGGAACAGCTCGAAGGACTTGTACGGATCCTCGCTGAGCCCAAGGTCCATCCCGGCCTCGTACCACTTGAGCTCCGGGCGTCCGGAGAGGATGCGGTCGAGGGCCACCTCCAGGGGCACGCGAAAGTAGAATGCCACCGTGGGCTTGACCGCGAAGCTGTACAGCTCCCGCACCCACTGCGGGTGGCAGCCGCGGGCCACATCACGGCCGAAAGCTGTGAAGGCGTAGCGGTCGGCCATCACCACCGCACCCGCCTTGAGCGGAGGCATGATGTTCTGCTCGCAGCGGTCGGCGAAGTCCGTGGCGTGGATGAGGCTGAAGGTCGTGGGGGTCAGCAGACGCTTGCGCTTGCCGCGTGAGGTGGTGCGTTTGACCAGTTCCGAGGAGTTCCACTCGGAGTAGAACACCGAGTACATCTGGGACAGGAGCCACTTGTACAGTAGCGATATCTGGGTGCTCTTGCCGGAGCCATCAATGCCTTCGACGACGAAGAGCTTCCCGGGCATTCCCGCGATCGGCCGCATGCCGATCCCCCTTTCGGTACGCCTGAAGCTGCCGGTATCTTAACGCATTTCGCCGGGCGCAACAAGAGCGGCTCAGGTGACGGGCCGACGATGGCGGTGACGACCAAACCGCCCGCGACGGCGGGGCGGCAGGTTCCCGCGGCCTGGCCGGCGAAGCGCCGGACAGCCGCCCGGGTACCAACCGGCGATTGCCGCCACCTCAGGAGGACCGTCCATGGCACAGCACAAGGAGCCCAGGCCCCGAGCCCGGGAGATCGGCATCACGGTGGGAACGGAGTCTCCCGGCCCTCTCAACGCCATCACCGACGTGCCCGGCGTCCGCGTGGGCCATGTTTCTCTCATTCGTGGCGAGGGTGATCTGCATGTGGGCGAAGGTCCCGTGCGTACCGGAGTGACGGCCGTCCTCCCCCACGGGGGCAATCTGTTCGCATCGAAGGTGCGTGCGGCCGGCTTCATACTCAACGGGTTTGGCAAGTCCGTGGGACTCCCTCAACTGGACGAATTGGGCTGTATCGAGACCCCGCTCCTGCTCACCGGCACCCTCAACACATGGCGGGTGGCGGATGCGCTGGTGGACTACGCGGCCAGGAGTAACCCCGGTGTGTACTCATTCAACCCCGTTGTCTGCGAGTGCAATGACAGTCGGCTCAACGATGCGTTGGGAAGGCACGTGACGGCCGCCCATGTGCTGGCGGCTATCGAGTGCGCGCAGGAGGGTCCGGTGGCCGAGGGCAACGTAGGCGCGGGAGTGGGGATGACGGCCTTCGGCTGGAAGGCCGGCATCGGGACGGCAT
>CAYRFY010000888.1:0-107 GCA_964423635.1 uncultured Armatimonadia bacterium
GCCCGCCCCACCAACAGCAGACGGCAACGACGGCGGGCTGGAAAGCCCGCCCCACAAACAGCAGACGGCAACGGCGGCGGGCTGGAAAGCCCGCCCCACAAACAGCA
>CAYRFY010000888.1:207-2556 GCA_964423635.1 uncultured Armatimonadia bacterium
GACGGCAACGGCCAGCGGGCTGGAAAGCCCGCCCCACCAACAGCAGACGGCAACGGCCAGCGGGCTGGAAAGCCCGCCCCACCAACAGCAGACGGCAACGACGGCGGGCCCGAAGGCCCGCCACAACAACGACCCAGGAGGAGCAACCATGGACAAACTTGGTGTCGGGATGATCGGGTCCGGCTTCGTCGCGGAGATTCACGCGGAGTCCTTTGCGCGCATCCACAACGCCCGGCTCGTCGCCTGCGCCTCGCCCACCGGCGATCACGCCCAGAGCTTCGCCGCCAAGCACGGCATCCCGAAGCATTTCACCGACTATCGGGCGCTGCTCGAGCTGCCCGAGGTCGACCTTGTCATGCTCTGCCTGCCCAACACCCTGCACTGCGAGGCCGCCTGCAATGCCGCTTTGGCCAAGAAGCACATCGTCTGCGAAAAGCCCCTCTGCCCCACTTTGGCCGAGGCGGACCGGATGATCGACACCTGCAAAGCCGAGGGCGTCAAGCTGATGTACGCCGAGGAGCTGTGCTTCACGCCCAAGTACGTGCGGGCCAAGGAGCTCTGCGACTCCGGGGCCATCGGGAAGCTCTTCCGGCTCAAGCAGTGCGAGAAGCACGACGGGCCGCACATGCCGTGGTTTTGGGATGTGGAGCGCTCCGGCGGCGGCGTCACGCTCGACATGGGCTGCCACGCTTTCGAATACTTCCGCTGGATGCTGGGCAAGCCGCGGGTCAAGAGCGTCTGGGCCGACATGGACACTTTCGTCCATGGCGACAAGACCCGTGGCGACGACGATTCGCTGATCGTGGTGGAGTTCGAGGGTGGCGCCCGAGGTGTTGCCGAGGAATCCTGGGCCAAGCCCGGCGGCATGGATGACCGCATCGAGCTCTACGGCTCCGAGGGTGTCATCCTATGCGATCTTCTCCACGGCAGCGCCTTCCAGACCTACAGCAAGACCGGCTATGACTACGCAGTGGAGAAGGCAGGCAGCACCAAGGGCTGGAGCTTCACCATGTACGAGGAGAGTTGGAACTACGGCTTCCCGCAGGAGGTCCAGCACTTCGTGGATTGCGTGCTCAATGACGAAGAGCCCCTGGAGACCGGCGAGGACGGCCGGGCGGTGCTGGAGATCATCCTGGCAGCCTACGAGAGCGCCGCGACGGGGAGAAGGGTGCAGTGGCCGTGGGAGGCGCCGCGGGACAGGACGCCGCAGGAGGTGTGGGGGAGGTAGCGAGCCGGGAAGAAGCGCCGAGTGAGTCTACCCGGAGGGATGACGCCGCCACGGCGCGAAGTGCCTGACCGCGGGGGGCGACAGACCGCAGCGTTCTGTCGCCTGACCGAAGAAGGAAGGGAGCCTGGGAGCATGGACTGGCGTGCACGCGTGGTGATCGATCCCCGAATTCTGGTAGGCAAGCCGGTGATCCGGGGTACACGGATCTCTGTTGAGTTCGTCATTGACCTTCTGGGCCGCGGCTGGTCGGTGGAGGACATCCTGCAGGAGTACGACCACCTCTGCGCGGAGGACATCCAGGCATGCCTGCTGTACGCTCGAGACCTGCTTGCCGAGGAGCGGGTGTACCCCGCTCCCACCGGGAGTTGAGCGTCCGCATGCGCTTTCTCGCCAACGAGAACGTGTCCACGACGGTCATACGGAGCCTGCGAGCGGCCGGACACGACGTGGTGGCCGTGAAGGAGTGGCAGCCGGGCGCAGCCGACGAGGCCGTGCTGCAGCGCGGGCAGGCGGATCGACGGGTACTGGTCACGCACGACCGGGAACGACACTTCAGCGTCGTGACGGATGACCGGGTTCGCATGCGCCCACTGCCGGTGCGGACCGCGGAGGAGTAGCGGGCGACAAGGGTGGGCCGCGTGGTGTGCCAGACCCGTGCCCGCCATGTATGGGGACGAGGGACCGTGGCACCGGAGACGGACGCGCGTTCGCGGTCGCTCAGCGCAGGCCCAGCCCCCGGCAGCAGCAGGCCTTGTCGGCGGCGTGCTCAAGGACGAAGAGCCCCTGGAGATCATCCTGGCAGCCTACGACAGCGCCGCGACGGGGAGAAGGGTGCAGTGGCCGTGGGAGGCGCCGCGGGACAGGACGCCGCAGGAGGTGTGGGGGAGGTAGCGAGCCGGGAAGAAGCGCCGAGTGAGTCTACCCGGAGGGATGACGCCGCCACGGCGCGAAGTGCCTGACCGCGGGGGGCGACAGACCGCAGCGTTCTGTCGCCTGACCGAAGAAGGAAGGGAGCCTGGGAGCATGGACTGGCGTGCACGCGTGGTGATCGATCCCCGAATTCTGGTAGGCAAGCCGGTGATCCGGGGTACACGGATCTCTGTTGAGTTCGTCATTGACCT
>CAYRFY010000889.1:0-2555 GCA_964423635.1 uncultured Armatimonadia bacterium
ATGGCCCGCTGATGCTCGGCGAAAGTCCTAGAAAACACGTGGGTTCCGTCGCCTTTGGAGACGAAATACAGCGCCTCGGTCTTCTCCGGGCGCAAAGCGGCCAGGAGGGACGCCTTTCCGGGGCTGCAGATCGGGCCCGGAGGCAGACCCCGGTGGATATAAGTATTGTACGGCGAATCGATCTTCAGATCGGCATACAAGAGGCGGGCCTTGTGCCGGGGCAGCGCGTACTGCACCGTGGCACAGGATTCCAGTTTCATGCCCTTCTCCAGACGGTTGAGGAATACCTGTGCGACCCTGGGCCTCTCCTTGTCCGAAGCCGCCTCGCGCTCGACGATGGAGGCCAGGGTGACCAACTCGTGCAGGGACAGCTTGTTCTTGGCGATCTCATCCCTATAGGCCGATGAGAAGGACTTGGCGAACTGCTCGGTGAGTCTGGCCACGATCTCCTCGGCCGAGGAGCCCGCGGGGAGCTGGTAGGTGGCCGGGTACAGATAGCCTTCGGCGGACTTGCCGGGGACCTTGTGGCCCGTGGCTTTCTTGACCTGCGCGGCCGTGGCGGCCCGCACGAACTGCTCGGCCGTGGGGAGGAACCGGCCGTCATCCTCGGCGCCGGCCTTCTCGATGCGGTCGGCGATCTGAGCGATCGTCAGGCCCTCGGGGATGCTGACCCTGATCCGCCACGCGCCCTCTTCAACCAGCTTGCGGCCGATCTTTTCGCTGTCGGAGTTCTCCTCGATGCGGTACATCCCCGGCTTGAGCCGACTGTCCCAGCCCTTGCGTCCAAGCAGGCGCCGGAAGGCCCAGGAGCTGCGGATGAGTCCCTTGTCCTCCAGCGCCGAGGCCACCGCCCCGGCCCCCTGGCCCTGCTTGATCTGAAACAGCGCTGCGCCCTTCTCGGGCCACGATTCGGGCGCCTGCAGGAGACGCACCTCGTAAGCCGCGAAGAGGCTGCGGCCGCCCCAGACGACTATGACAGCCACCGCCAATCCCAAAATGATGCGCTTCATGCGTGCCTCGGCAGAGTGGTTCAGGTTGGTCGCGATTGTGCGTCAAGGTAGCTTTGCAGGATGACGGCGGCCGCGACCTGGTCCACCTTCTTCTCGCGTCGCGACCACTTCACATCCCCGGCGATCAGCGAGCGCTGGGCGATCACCGTGGACATCCGCTCATCCCACAGAACCACCGGCAGGGCCGTGTGTTCCCCTAGAAGGTTCGCAAACTCGCGCACCTTCTGGGCCGCGAGTTCCTCTTGCCCCCGCAGGCTCACCGGATTGCCGACGACAATCACCTCGGCACCGTGCACAGTTGCCAGCTCGGCAAGCTCTCGGGCGTCGTGCGCGGGGTCCTCGCCCCGGTGGTAGGTGCGCAGGGGCGTGGCCACCATGCCCAGAGCGTCGCTGGTGGCGATGCCGACTCGTTTGGTACCGACGTCGAAGGCGATGCAGCGCAAGTCGCGGTCCACCTATCGGGTGCGGTCGTGGGGTGGCAGCATGCACGGCGGGGTATATTGTACGTTACAGTCGGGGTCGCCGCCAGTGGTAGTTGTGCGGCGTGGGTAGTCGTGCGGCGTGGGCCGAGCACTATCCAGGCCGTGGGCACACACCGTCTAGAGCCACCGTACCGGCGGAGCTCCAGGCCCGTTGGTCGTTGCCGTTGTAGGGCGGCGACCTGTGCGCCGCCGCTGTTCGTCGTCGGTTTTGGAGAACCCCTCGGCGCGGTACAGGCCCGCGCCCTACAGAGCGGCGGCGCCGAGCCCTGGGCCGTCTGCCGTCTGCCGTAGCCCTCTCCTGAGCAGTCGTACCGCGAAGGAGAGGGAAAGCGGGTCCCGCTCGGGACCCGCAGGGAGCGGCGCCGTTAGCCGTTAGCCGTTAGCTCGCAGCGGCAACGCCCCAACAGCAGCGCCCCGGCGGCTAAGCCGGATCCGTCTACCGCCGCGCCTCCCGCGCGTGCGAATGGCTCCGTAGCGGCTTCGGGACACGCCGCAATGCGGACTTGAGTTCCCCCGCGTCATCCTCGGTGCCGGATAGCCCGTCGTGCCCCAACCAACTGCCGGGTATCTCGTGATCGTCCTGGAGTGCTGCCCGGACTGCCGCGGGGAGCTTCCGGCCCTCCCCGAGCCGCCCGCGGGAGTAGATCTGGTACCGCTGGCCGTCGTTTGGGTCGGGCGCGGCAAGCAGCCTGTAGCCCAGGGAGTTGCCCCAGCCGTCGCGATCCGCTGCGGAGGCCACCTGCTTGGGCCACTCGGCCTGCGTGGGGAGGCGGCTGTTCTCGGCGGCCCACTGCTCAACTCGCGCCGAGGCTCGCTCCAGCGACAGGAGCGTCGCAGTGAACTCAGGCCGCAGGACCCGAGGCGGATAGACCCCCAGAAGCGCCGGGACAAAGGCGAGCACGATGGTAAGGGCGAGCAGAGTCTCTCGGGCCCGCTGGGACGGCTTGTCCGCCAATCTGAGACCGCGCAGCCAGGCCACCAGCGCAATCACCGCGATGGCATACAGAAGCGACAGCCCGACCTCGGGCCGCGAGTATCCGTTGATGATCCCCGCCGCCGTGTA
>CAYRFY010000890.1:0-2552 GCA_964423635.1 uncultured Armatimonadia bacterium
ACGAAGCCAACTACATCGCGGGTACCGCCATCCTGATCCAGGGTGGCCGCACGACCCTCGCCGCTACGCCAACATCACCCACCAGGAGACATCCATGGCCAGTCAACTGCGGGGCAGCTTCATCGCCACCGGCAACATCCAGAACGCCACCACCGCCTGCCACGACTATCCGCTGTCCCTGCTGTTTTCCATGTGCCGGGCAGCCATCGAGAGCAACAACCGCGTGTTTATGTACGGCGACCGGTTGATCCGCGTCAACCTGAACTGGGTCCGGGACCACGTCCTGACGATGAAGGGCTTCCGGTACTTCGAGCCGGATCTGACCAGCTTCCTGGACCTGATGCTGGAGACTCAGACGGAGACAGGGTTCTTCTACGAGATCATCGCCCCGCTGACCGATGGCCACTCCGGGGACTTCGGCCCCGATTACTGCTGTCTGCGCACGCCGGAGAATGGCTACGGCCTGGCGCGGCTGGAGCTCGAAGCCGACATCGAGTACCTGATGGTCGAAGGCGTCTACCTGATCTGGCAGGCCACCGGGGATGACGAATACCTGCGGCGCAATCTGCCGCGGCTTGACAAGGGCCTCCGCTACCTGACCAGCGATCCGAAACGCTGGGAGCCCACGTATCAGCTCGTGAAGCGCCCGCGGACCATCGACACCTGGGACTTCCTGGACCGGGTCTCGTCCAGCAGCGACCGGGCGATACACGACGACGACCCGATGGGCCTGATGCACGGCGACAATACGGGGCTTTACATGGCGGAATTGCTGATGGCGAAGATGCATCGACGCCTTGGACAGGAGGCGGCCGCCGCCGAGTGGGAGACCGAGGCCGCCGCTTTGCGGGAGCGGATCAACCGCCACCTGTGGAACGGGCGGTTTTACAAGCACTTCGTCCGCCTCGACGACACCGACTACGGCGTGGACGAAACGTGGCAACTGAGCTTGTCGAACGCTTCGGACATCAACCGGGGCACGGTTGATTTCGAGATGGCGCGGTCGATCATCAACGAGTACCGCGGGATGCGCGAGAAGTTCGGCGGCGAGCTGGACGACTTTCGCAATCTCGAGCCGCCCTACCCGCGCTTTCACGAGCGCAACGCCGGCGAGTACGTGAACGGTGCCATCGCCCCGTTCGTCGCGGGGCAGTTGGCCCTGGGGGCTTTCGAGTTCGGCGAGGAGGCCTATGGCGCGGACATCCTGTTTCGCATGGGCCGGAAGATGAGCCGGGACGGCAAGGTGGCGTTCTTGTACAACCACGCCGGGCAGGACATCGGCGGCGGGCCGCGGTGCTGGTGCGGCGCCGAGCTGATGAACGCCATGGTCGTCGGCCTGGCGGGGGTGCGGGATCAGGGGGCGCTCTTCCGGCACGTGGTGCTCTCACCGCGCTGGGTCGCCGCCGGAGAGCCAAGGGCGCATGTCCGCCTGGAGTACGCCGCCTCCGGGGCGTGGATCGAGTATCAAT
This sequence comes from uncultured Armatimonadia bacterium, assembly GCA_964423635.1. Classification (GTDB taxonomy): domain Bacteria; phylum Armatimonadota; class Zipacnadia; order Zipacnadales; family JABUFB01; genus CAYRFY01. The sequence continues at coordinate 1,470 of CAYRFY010000890.1, forward strand.
TCGCCCACGAGGAAGCCCGGAAGCAGTTGACCTTCAGCCTGCTGTCTGAGCACGACCGCGTGGACCTGCGCCTGCTGCTGCCCCCGGGCACCACCGCCATCGACGTTACTCTCAATGGCGCGCGCGTCGAAGCCGGGAGCGAGCTTGTGGCTGAGAGCCGCTACGTGACACTCTCAGACCTGCCGGCCGGAGCGGTCGTCGAGGTCGCGTACAGCGGCGCTGCGTAGCACGGTGAGGGAGCGAGTGGCGCAAAGGTGCAGCCGTGCGGCTCGACAAGGCTTCCGGTGTGGGGGCGTGCTACGAGTACGATGCCGTCGGGGGGGGCACCGCGGCGTGGTGCCGATGGCCCTTCGGGCCAACGACCTGAAAACGGCGACGCACCGGCCGCGGGCCAGTATCAAGCGTCTCGGAAGCCACAATAGCGGGGTCTGGGGCCACGGCCCCAGCGGGTGTGGGCAGAGCCCACGGTGTTCGGCCGTGGAGACGCCTCTGTGCTCTGTCCTTGAGTGTGCCCTCGGTCGGTCGGCCGCCTTACCTCCGAGGAGTGGCTGAGCGACAGTGATGTCGGGATCTACTCCTTCACCTACGAGTTCGATGCAGCAGGAAATCGCTCACTGTTGACGAAAGATGGAGTGACGACCTACTATTCCTATAACACTCTCAATCAGCTCACCCTCGCTGAGAGCACCGAGGGGGCGCTGACCTACTACACCTACCAGGCCGACGGCGCGCTGGCGACCAAGCACGACGCCGACGGCTGGACGTATTACGAATGGGACGTGGACGAGGCCCTGCTCCGCGTGATGCGAGACGGCACCGTCACCGGACAGGCCAATGAACTCTACGATGCCCAGATGAAGCGCGTGGCTCGTGAGCTGGACGGCACGGCCACGTACTACGTGTTCGATGGCGAGAAGATCGCGCGGGTGGAGCAGCCGGGGGCCGGGACGCGGGACTTCTACGTCCAGGAAGGCGAGAGCATCTACTCGCCGCTGGTGTCGGTGCACGATGAAGCCGCCGACGCCCAATACTGGTACCTCTTCGACGCCCTGGGCAGCACCATGGGGCTGGTCGACGCGAACG
>CAYRFY010000891.1:0-2285 GCA_964423635.1 uncultured Armatimonadia bacterium
AGTTGTCTCGGTGCGCGGCGAGGACGAGCACGGGATCTACTTCGACGGCGATAGCACCGCGCTGCACATGGCCCTGACCACGGACCGCACCCGGGAGATCACGGCCCATCTGCGCTTCCGCCTCATCGACGTAAGACAGCGCGAGGTGGCCCGCACCGTGGCGCGGGCGAGCCTGACGCCGGGCGAGGAGACCGCGCTGACGGCGGAGTTTGTCCCACCGGCCCGGGGGTGCTTCAAGGTGGCTCTGGACGCCGGGGAGAGCGCCGACGCCTTGGGGTGGGTGGAAGACCTCGGCGGGTTCACCGTCTTGGCTCCGAGCTTCGCCGAAACCCCTGAGCGACCGGGCTCGGTCTTCGGCGGACACATGGACGGCATCAACCACAAGTGGCACTTCCGGGCCGGGCGGACGATCGGGCTGCAGTGGGCGCGCTGTCACGACATGCTGCAGACCGGGTGGTGGACGCGGGTTCAGCCCGACGGGCCCGAGCAGTGGCAGTGGCCGTACGACGAGGCCCAGTGGGAGCTGGATGGCCAGGGGTTCTCCACGCTGGGTGAATTCCTGTGGACCCCGAAGTGGGCAACCGGCGCGCCCGCGGGGGCCGACAAGCCCGAGGCCTACCCTCCGGCGGACTGGGAGACGTTCCGGCGCTACATCGCCCAGCTCGTGGCACACTACCAGGGCAGCATCACGCACTGGGAGGTCTGGAACGAGCCGCACTACACCGGCTTTTGGCGCGGGACCCCCGAGCAGTACGCGGAGCTTCTCAAGATCGCCTACACCGAGGCCAAGCGTGTCGACCCGGACTGCACCATTCTGGGCGGCGGCGGGGTGAACCTGCGCAGCATGGACTGGGTCCGGCGGATGCTCCGGGCCGGGGCGGGGCCGTACATGGACGCCTTCTCCATCCACTATCTCGAGCCGGACTGTGCTGCGGAGCAGATCGCGGAGCTTCGCCGCCTGCTGGACGCCGCAGGGATGAAGGGGCCGATTTGGAACACGGAGGAGAGTGTACCCAGCACCAGCTTCCTCGATCAGCTCCGCAGCGACTGCGCCGAACCAGAGGCCAGATACCACTTCCGCAACGCCTGCTACGAACTGGTGCGGACGTACATGGAGAACCTGGCCAACGGCGTCCGGCGCGTGTTCTACTACGAGCAGGCCGATCCGTGGCGCATGCAGGCATATCCCAAGCCACAGGTGCCGGACAAGTCAGAGATCGGGGGCGGCATGTGGGAGCAGGGGCGGACGCTCAAGCCCATCGCGGCGGCGCACGCGGCCCTGGTGCAGGCCATCGAGGGGAAGCGGTACATGACCCGCATCGACCGCGGCGGCCTGCAGGTGTTCATCTTCGAGGGCGAGAGCAGCGCCACGGCGGTGCAATACGCCCTGTTTCCCAGCTACGCTCGCCGCGACGCGATGCGCCTGAGGCTGACGGGCGAGCTGACACACGCCGACTTCTCGGCTGTGGACTTCATGGGCAACGAGGCGGCACCGGCCACGGCTGCGGGCTGCCTGCTGCTTCCGCTGGCCCGCGAGCCGGTGTACTTGATCTACCACGGCCGGCGCGCCGGTGACGTGCTCAGGCAGATGTACGCAGGAGCGGCGGGGCAGCCACAAGACGGCGAATGATGGGTAGAACACCGGCCCGGCACCCCGCAGGCCGCGGAACGGCCCGGTCGGGAAGCACGTCCACAGGTCGCGGCCCATCACCTCCCCGCCGAAGTCGTAACCTGCCATCCGGTGACGACTCGACCGTGCCCTGCGGCTCACACCGGCCCTCCCCGCCAATCCCCAGATTCCGCCCACCGCCGTGCATCCACTTTCCGTGCGTGCCAAAGGGGACCCTGCGGCCTGCCTGCAGGCACACGCCTACACCCACCGGAACGCAGGCATCGGGGCCGACGTGGTTGCCGGCGTTGCCGCGGTTGCAGGGGTCGGGACTCCGCGCAACCTGAACCTAAGTGCGAGCATACCTGCAAATCAGAGAGATAGGATCGCCAAATCCCATATTGGATGACGAGATAAGCGCTAACCAAACACGAAAATGCGAGGGAGCACTTACTTCGCGCCAATTGAGGTGATGCGCCGATATTGAGACACAATGCATAACATAAAGCTAAGGTAAGCGGCTCAAGATGCCGATGGTCCCCACCAATAGCATGCTGTCGGCCCCGTTGCTCCACTGTTCCCGACAAACGCACCGGAGCGACAGGTCCTAGAGGGGAGGCCGGTGGGCTCACCGGAGGTGGCAATGGGCGCCCAAGTCGCGGGGACGGCCACTTCG
>CAYRFY010000891.1:2295-2552 GCA_964423635.1 uncultured Armatimonadia bacterium
TGATACTGGACGCGCCCGGAGGTGGCCGCCATGTACGCAAGGACGTGATGACATTGGTCTTGCGGCTCAGTTCCATCGGTACCCGAATAGCCGTCGTGACTTTTGCTCTGGTCGTGGGGACGGTAGCCATTCAGGGCATTGTGGTGTCTCAACGCACCGGGCGCATCATCCGGTCGGCATCCAGGGCCGAACTGGATGGCATCACCGGGGGTGTGCTCAGGCTCTGTGAGGCTCAGCACGCGCTGTTGCTCGAGAAG
>CAYRFY010000892.1:0-2546 GCA_964423635.1 uncultured Armatimonadia bacterium
CCGAGGACTTCACCGACTACGGCGGCTGGACCCTGGATACGCAGTTCGTGCACCTGATGGGCTCCGGCTATCTCATCGCTACCGGAGTGGGCACCCCCGTGGCCGACGCCACCGTGAGCCTCGATGTGCCGCGTGCGGGCACGTACCGCCTGTGGGTGCGGGACCGCAACTGGCACAAGCAGTACTCGCCCGGCACTTTCACCATCAGCGTGAACGGCAAGAGGTCGGAGAAGGTCCTCGGCGCCGCGGATAGCGATGAGTGGCTGTGGGAAGATGCGGGGCAGTTCCAGCTTCCCGCGGGAGACGTGGACCTGACGCTCTGCGACCTGACCGGCTACTACGGCCGCTGCGATGCGCTGGTCCTGACTGCCGACCTCTCATACACCCCGCCGCATGAGGTCGCGGCTATCGCACAGGAGCGCAGCCGGCTCACCGGGCTGTCGCTGAAGCCCGAGGAGGTCGGCGAGTTCGACGTCATCGTCGTGGGCGCCGGGGCGGCCGGGTGCTGCGCGGCGTTGGCCTCGGCCAGAGGCGGCGCCAGGACGGCCCTGATCCAGAACCGTCCGGTCCTCGGCGGCAACGCCAGTACTGAGGCGGGAGTGGGCATCAACGGGGCGGCCAGCTCTCACCCCAACGCGCGGGAGAGCGGCATCATTGAGGAGGCCGGCAGGATCAGGGCGAGATACGGTCACCCGCAGATGAGCGAGCCATTCCGGATCCTCTCCGGGCAGGAGCCCAACCTGTCGGTCTTCACCAACCGCCACGTGTTCGCCGTCGACATGCAGGACCCCAAGACCATCGCCGCCGTGAAGGCCGTCGACACCCTGACGGGCGCCATCACCTCGTACCGGGGGCGCATGTTCATCGACGGCACCGGCGACGGCTGGGTGGGGTTCTACGCGGGGGCTCAGTACCGCAAGGGCCGGGAGGCCCGCAGCGAGTTCGACGAGAGCCTGGCGCCTGAGCAGGCGGATGAGATCACCATGAGCGGCTGCATCATGGGCGGCAACTGTCTGTCCTTCCGCTCTGCCGATACGGGCAAACCCGCTCCCTACGTCGCTCCTCCCTGGGCGCCGAAGTTCCCCTCGGCCGAGGAGTTCGGGCGCGCGATCCGCCACTTCACCGGGGGCGAGTGGTGGCTGGAGCACCGCGGCGAGATCGACGATATCTACGAGGCCGAGGCGGCCCGGGACGAGCTGATCCGCATCACCTTCGGGTACTGGGACTACATCAAGAACACCTGGCCCGACAGGGAGCGGGCGGCCAACTACGCCCTGACCTCGGTGCCGATCCTCGACGCCAAGCGTGAGTCACGGCGCCTGGTGGGGGACCACATCCTCAACCAAAACGATGTGCAGTCGGCCCGCGTGTTCCCAGATCGCGTCGCATACGGCGGCTGGCCTTTGGATGTTCACCATCCCGAGGGCATCTACTCCGGCAAGGCAGGGCCTTTCGACTGCGACCCACAGGTGCCGATCTACACCATCCCCTTCCGGTGCCTGTACTCGGTGAACATCGACAACCTGCTGTTCGCCGGGCGCGACATGAGTGTGACACACATCGCGTTGGGCTCGGTGAGGGTCCAGGGGACGCTGGCGGCTATGGGGCAGGTGGTGGGCACGGCGGCGGCGATGGCTCTTGAACGGGACACCACGCCGCGCGGCCTGTACGAGCGCCACATGCCCGCGCTGCAGCAAAGGCTGGTCAAGGACGATCTGTACATTCCGGGCATCGTCAACGAGGACCCGCTGGATTTGGCGCGTAGGGCGAAGGTGACGGCCTCCAGCACCGGCAGCTTTGACACCTTCGGCAAGGACCTCGTGGAGCCCGGCGACAAGCACCCGCTCAACATCCCGCGGGCCGTGATGTTTCCCAGCCAGGGCATGGAGCGGCTGGGGTCGATCTACCTGCTGCTGGTCTCCGAGCTCAAGGACCCGGCGCCGGTCACACTGCACTTCCGCGGCGCCGAGCGCAGCGCCGATTTCTCCTCCACCGAGGACCTCGCCACCGCCGAGGCCACGGTGCCACCGGGGCAGTCGTGGGTGGAATTTGCACTGGATAGGTCGCTCACCACACCCTTCACCTGGGTCTGGCTGCCGGCGGTGGAGGGCCTCAATTGGCGGCTGATGACCTCGGCCCCCAGGGGCTGCTGTCGGGCCTACGGCGTAGGTAGCCCCGGCCAGACGGTGATTCCGGGCCAGTTCTACGCCTTCTACACCGATCCGGAGCTTAGGGTGCCATTGGACTTCGCGCCACAGAACGTGCTCAGCGGTGCTACGCGCGCAGTGGGCGAAAGCTCCAACCTGTGGGCCTCAGACCCCGACCGGCCGCTGCCGCAGTGGCTCGAGCTGGACTTCGGCGCCCCGATCAGGATGAACGCGGTCTATCTCACCTTCGATACGGACATGAACGCCCCGTACCACTCGGCGCCGCTGCCCCACCAGTGCGTGCGGGACTATGAGCTGGCATACTACGACGGGGCGCAGTGGCAGACGCTGGCCAAGGTGGACGGCAACTTCCAGCGCCGGAGGGTGCATCACTTCGAG
>CAYRFY010000893.1:0-2543 GCA_964423635.1 uncultured Armatimonadia bacterium
TATCGAGCTCGACTGTACTCCGTTATCTTAGCGCTAATGGGCTCGCGCCCCTGGCTGTGTGACGCCGCTACGCGGCGCCGCGCGGTCCTTCGGACCTGACGGCCACGGCCAACGGCCGGCTTTCGTCGTCGGTTCGGTGGGCTGCCCCTCACCCACAAGCGTTCCCGCTCAGCGGGATCGCCAGACTCTCCCGGCAAGCGGCTCTGCGAGCCGCCGGGAGAGGTGGGTTGGAGGGCGGCACGGGGCGCTAAAAACATACTCTGCGGGATCGGTGCCCGTCCGTAGGCCGGAGCCCCCCGTAGCACCACACTGAGGAGATGCTCATGAACAGAACTGCTCGCTTCGCCGCTCTCGCGGCGGCTGTGCTCGTTGCCCTGCTGGGAACCGTTACGGCGCAGGCCGATGTGCGCCTGCCCCACATCTTCGGAAGCCACATGGTCCTGCAACGCGATATCGCCCTGCCTGTATGGGGCTGGGCGGACGCAGGCGAGGCCGTCGAGGTCAAGCTCGGTAGCGGCGCCGCCGTCGCCACCACCGCGGGCGCGGACGGCAAGTGGAAGGTCACGCTGCCCCCCACCCCCGCCGGAGGGCCCGTGAACCTCACGGTCACCGGCAACAGCACCATCGTGCTGGAGGACGTGCTCATCGGTGAGGTCTGGATCTGCTCGGGCCAGTCGAACATGGCGATGGTGGTGGCAAGCTGCAATGACTTCGAGCAGGAGAGGGCGGCCGCCGATCACCCGCGCATCCGCCATATCGAGGTTCCCCGGGTTCCCCAGGGCTTCCCCGTGGATGACTTCGAGGGTACTTGGCAGGTCTGTGATCCCGACACGGTGGGGAGCTTCACCGCCTGTGGCTACTTCATGGCCCGCAAGCTCCTGGAGGAGCTGGACGTTCCCATCGGGCTGGTGAACACCTCCTGGGGCGGCACCCGCATCGAGCCGTGGACCCCTCCGGTGGGCTTCGCGCAGGTACCGGCTCTGGATAGCATCTACCAGCAGGTCATGCGGACGCATCCCACCTCCGACGGCTACAAGCAGCTCCTGGGCGACTACCTGGCCCGCAACGAGGCGTGGGTGGCCCGGGCGAAGGAAGCCCTCGCCGATGAGACGCCCCTCGAGCCCTCCCCGGAATACCCGGGCGAGTTGCTGCCGATGAGAAGCGAGGGGCAGCCAACCACGCTGTACAACGGCATGGTCCACCCGCTCTTGCCCTTCGCCATGCGCGGGGCCATCTGGTACCAGGGGGAGTCCAACCGCGGGGAGGGCACGCTGTACACCGAAAAGATGAAGGCCCTGGTCGGCGGCTGGCGCGAGGTCTGGGGACAGGGCCAGTTCCCCTTCTACTACGTGCAGATCGCGCCCTACGAATACGGCACCGAGAACCCCTATGTCCTTCCCACCTTCTGGGAGGCCCAGACGGCCGCCCTCTCGATCCCCAACACGGGTCAGGTCATCACCACGGACGTCGCCGACTACAAGGACATTCACCCGAGGAACAAGCAGGCCGTGGGGCTGCGCCTGGCCCTGCTGGCCCTCAACGGGACCTACGGCAAGACGGATGTGGTCTGCAATGGGCCGACCTTCAAGTCCATGGCCATCGAGGGGGACAAGCTCCGCCTGAGCTTCAACAATGTCGGCGGCGGGCTGGCCTCCAGGGACCGTCGGCCGTTGGACTGGTTTGAGATCATCGGCGAGGAGAACGGCTTTGTGAAAGCCGACGCCGTCATCGATGGCGACACGGTGGTCTTGTCCTCCCCCGAGGTCACAAAGCCTGTGGCGATGCGCTTCGCGTGGCACAAAAGCGCCGAGCCCAATTTCATGAACCAGGAGGGGCTCCCCGCCGTGCCGTTCCGGGCCGGCGAAGTCCCCACCCGCGATTACCTGGCGCTCGAGGTCAAGGAAGCTAAGGACTACAAGCCGGTGTACTCCCTGGACCTGGCCAAGCTGGGCGCCGAGATCGCCTATGATGAGGACTACAGCGCGCAGGTCATCGACCCCTTCGATCGCATTGCCTACTTCCTGGAGCTCACCGGCGAAGACGGCAAGACCCAGTGGGTCTATGTCTCGATGGATGCCTTCACCGATGATGTGAAGAAGATCGGCATCCCCACCGTGGCCTCGAAGGCCCTGTTCCAGCAGAGGGTCGCCAACATGAATGTGCTATCCAATGTGGCGGGGATCGCCACCGGGGAGGGCCTGCCGGGCGGGAACATCGAGTTCTGGCCCCATAACTACGGCCCGCCCAATGCCGCCGGCATCCCCAACGCGTCGGGAGACGTGTGGGACTTCGGCGACCAGTACGGAGCGCCCGAGGACGGCTATGGCTGCATGCAGGTGCACAACCATCAGGCGCAGCAGACCGTCTTCGCCCTCAACACCTGGAAGTCCGGGGGCGGCGCCGACCTGGGGATCGGTAACAGCGACGGCGACACGCGGGACTGGACCTTCAAGCACAACGCAGGCAGCTACGTGCAAAAGCGCCTGCGGGTGCTGGTTCGCACCAAGCAGTAGCCCGGCGAACCGCCGCGCAGAAAGCAGCCG
>CAYRFY010000894.1:0-2538 GCA_964423635.1 uncultured Armatimonadia bacterium
GCCCTTCTCCGTGAGTCTCCGAGCTCTCCGTGGTGAGACGTTGCCGTTCTCCGCCGTTCTCCTTGTCTTTGTCTTCAGCTTCTCTCCGTGAGACTCCGTGCACTCCGTGTCTCCGTGGTGAGACGTTGCCGTTCCCCGCCGTTGGCCGTTCTCCGCCGTTCTCGGTGTCTCTGCGTCTCTGTGGTGCGACGTTCCCGTTCCTCTCCCAGGAAGGTCTCCGCCCGCCGATGTCGAACCACCCTCGTTTGCCGTACCGCCCAACCCACACACTAGGAGCCCTACATTATGCTCAGATTTGGTGTCATCGGATACGGGGGCCGCATCCGCGGGGTCATCGGCGCGATGCGCAGCTTCGGTATCCCCTTCGAGATCGCCGCCATCACCGACCCGCGGGGCGAGGAGATCGCGGCCGAGGGACTTGAAGAGCTGGCGCAGACCAAGTTCTACTCCGACGCCGACGAGATGCTGGACGGCGAGAAGCTGGACGGCGCGCTCATCGGCACCCGCTGCTCGCAGCACTCGCCCATGGCCTGCAAGGTTGCCGCCCGCAATCTGCCCTTGTTCCTCGAGAAGCCCGTGGCCATCAGCATGGAGCAGGTCCGCGCCCTGGATGAGGCCTACAAGCAGGCCACCTCGGACGTGGTGGTCTCCTTCCCTCTGCGCCTGACCCCTCTGGTCCAGGCCGCCAAGGAGATCATCGACAGCGGGAAACTGGGACCCATCCAGCACGTGCAGGCGTGGAACAATGTGCCCTACGGCGATGTGTATTACGGGGCCTGGTACCGGGACTATGACGAGACCGGCGGGCTGTTTCTACAGAAGGCCACCCACGACTTCGACTATATCTCCTATCTGCTGGCGCAGCGCCCGAAGTGGGTGGCGGCCATGAAGTCTCAGCGCGTCTATGGCGGGGACAAGCCGGAGGACCTGCGCTGCGACGACTGCGATGAGAAGGACACCTGCATGGAGGGGCCCTTCAACCTGTACTATCTGCGCTGCGCCACACCGAAGGTCCAGCCCAGTGGCAAGATGTGCATGTTCTCCGAGAGCATCCGCAATCAGGATAGCGGCAATGCGATGTTGGAGTTCGAAAACGGGGTGCAGGCCAGCTACTCGCAGAACTTCTTCGCCCGCCGCGGCGCCGGGGCCCGGGGGGCCAGGTTGTTCGGCTACCACGGCACATTGGAGTTCGACTGGTATACAGACGTGCTCACCGTCAACTATCACCACAGCCCGAAGGTGGAGACCGTCCGCTTCGACAGCTCCCAGCTCTCCCACGGCGGCGGGGACCGGGAGCTGGCCCTGGACTTCCTGCGCATCGCCCGGGGCGAGGGGCCCTCGCGCAGCCCGATCTCCGCGGGCATCATCAGCGCATTGACCTGTCTGAGAGCCCGGCAGTCCGCGGAGACGAAGACCTTCTGCGAGGTCGTGATGTAGCCACAGCCAAGAGCAGGTCGCCGGCCCCGGGCTCGGTGGCCATACGATAGGGAGGTACCCGCCGGATGACGCGCTACATCGCCGCATATGATACCGAGAACATCGAGCTGTGCCTGCCCGCCGTGGAGCGTCTGGTCGCACTCCACCGGCGTCTGGCAGTGCCCGCGACGTTCTTCATCGTCGGCCGCCTGCTGGAGGCGCACGGCCCGGCGTACCGCAGGCTCCTGGACGACCCGCTGTTCGATGTCCAGACTCACACCTACTCCCACCAGATCCTCAAGGACAGCCGCCCCCACGGCCCGGCGGTGAGCCTCGAGGAGATGGAGCACGAGGTGGGACGCGGCAAGGAGCTGGTGGAGGAGGTGTTCGAGCAAGAGTGCATCGGCCTGCGCCCCGGCTGCGGCTTCGAGAACGGCTTCGCCGGCGTCCCGGAGCGCCTGGAGATCCTGCGCAAGCACGGCATCCGCTTCGTCAGCGCCGACCTCCGCGGCCCGCTGGATTCGATCCCCAACGACATGCAGCAGGCCTATCGGTACGAGGCCGATGGCTACGACGACATCTGGGAGATCCCCGGTCACGGCTGGCACGACAATGTGCTGAAGTCGCTCACAGGGCATATCACCATGTTCCCGCCGGTGTACGACTTCGCCATGCCGCCGGGGCCGGCCCGCACGGTGGTGGAGATCTTCGCCCAGGAGGGCCGCTGGCTGGAGCACGCGGCGGAGACGAACCTGGACTACGTCTCCCTGGTGCAACACCCCTGGTCGCTCATGCGGTTTGACGAGGACCTGGCCACGGCAGAGCTGCTCCTGATCCGCGCCAAACAGCTCGGGCTACAGTGCACCACCTTCTTGGACTACTACAGGGAACTGGCGGGATAGAGGGAGGGGCGAAAACGGCCGTGGCGCGTGGCGCGGAACGGCACGATTGCCTTTCGGCGAGCACCTTGCAGGCCGTGGGCACACAGTAGTGAGAGCCACCGTGCCGGCGGGGCTCCAGGCCCGCCAGCCGTTGTCGTTGTCGTTAGCCGAGCACCTTGCAGGCCTTGGGCACACAGTAGTGAGAGCCACCGTGCCGGCGGGGCTCCAGGCCCGCCAGCCG
>CAYRFY010000895.1:0-2536 GCA_964423635.1 uncultured Armatimonadia bacterium
CATGGGGGCGAATGGTTGATGACCCAGCTCCAAAGGAACAATCGAACCTGGGCTTGGCGGCGCGACGACTAGCGCACCCTCAGGCCTGCCTCGTTGCTACCGACACCGAACCCTGGCCGTGGGCGCGCCTAGCAGGCCCACGGTTCTGTCGTGAGTGCCCTTCGCGGGCCGTGGGCTTTCCAAGCCACGGCCCGCTTTGCGTAACAGGACCGTCGCAGCCCAGACCCTCAGAGCGTATTGACCGGCGAACCAGGCAAAGGGAGGATACACCGTGAGTGAACGCAGGATAGACCTACCCATCAGCGAGCTGCCCGACAAGTGGTACAACGTCGCCGCCGATCTGCCCCGCCCGCTGGACCCGCCGTTGCACCCCGCAACCGGGCAGCCCATCGGCCCCGAGGATATGGCACCGCTCTTCCCCATGTCTCTCCTGGCGCAGGAGATGAGCACCGAACGGTGGCACGAGATACCCGATGAGGTGCGGGAGATCTACAAGCTCTGGCGGCCCAGCCCCGTCTACCGGGCGACCAAGCTCGAGCAGGCCCTGGATACCCCGGCCCACATCTACTACAAGAACGAGGGCGTCAGCCCCGCCGGAAGCCACAAGCCGAATACCGCGGTGGCGCAGGCCTTCTACAACAAGGAGGCCGGGATCAAACGCATCACCACGGAGACCGGGGCGGGGCAGTGGGGTTGCGCGCTGTCCATGGCCTGCCAGATGTTCGACATCGAGTGCATCGTGTACATGGTGCGCATCAGCTATCAGCAGAAGCCCTATCGCCGCCTGATGATGAATACCTGGGGCGCCACCTGCTATCCCAGCCCCAGCGACACCACGGAGTTCGGCCGCAAGATCCTCGCCGAATCCCCGGACTCCCCGGGCTCGCTGGGTATGGCCATCAGCGAGGCGGTGGAGGAGGCCGTCAAGCGCGATGATACCCACTACTCGCTGGGCAGCGTCCTCAACCACGTCATGCTGCACCAGACGGTGATCGGTCTCGAGGCCAAGAAGCAGATGGAGCTGGCCGGTGAGTACCCGGACGTCGTCATCGGCTGTCACGGCGGCGGCTCGAACTTCGCGGGCATCAGCTTCCCCTTCGTCCATGACAAGCTCAGAGAGGGCAAGAAGGTGCGGATCATCGCCGCCGAGCCGGCGGCCTCGCCCACCCTCACCCGCGGACCGTACACCTACGACTTCGGCGACACCGCAGGCATGACCCCGCTGCTGCGCATGTACTCCCTGGGCCACGGCTTCGTCCCGGCCCCGATCCACGCCGGCGGCCTGCGCTACCACGGCGCCTCCCCGCTGGTGTCGCAACTCGTGAATGAGGGCGTCATCGAGGCCACCGCGCTGCACCAGCTAGAGTGCTACGAGGCCGCCGTGATGTTCGCGAGAACCGAGGGCTGGGTGCCGGCCCCGGAGACCTCTCACGCCATCCGCGCCGCCATCGTCGAGGCGCTGAAGGCCAAGGAGGCCGGGGAGCAGAGAGTCATCCTCCTCAACTGGAGCGGCCACGGCCTGCTGGACCTCGCCGGGTACGACGCCTACTTCGCCGGTAAGCTCACCGACTACGAGCTGCCGCAGGAGGACATCGACAAGAACACGGCCGACCTGCGGAAGATGGACTAGTAGATAGCACGTTGGACAGCAGACTGCGCGGGCGGGGGGGCTTGCTCCCGCCCGCGCGGCATTCCGGACGGCCGTTTACAGGAGAGGAGCGCTGCGGATGGCACTTGTGAAGGTCTGTGGCCTGACGCGCCTTTGCGACGTGGCGCTCTGCCTGCGGCTGGGAGTGACATACCTGGGCGCCATCGTGGACATTCCCCGCTCGCCCCGCTGCCTGACGTGGGAGCAGGCGCGCCTGCTCTTGCGCGCCGCGCGGGGACGGGGTGTGGCGGTGGTGGAGAGCGATGACGTGTCGCGAGTGGCGGCCCTGGCCTCGGAGGCGGGGCCGGCCGCGGTCCAGCTCCACGGCGGGCAGAGCACGGAGCTGGTGGAGCGCCTCGGCGCAAGCCTGCCTGCGTCCACCGAGATCTGGCCGGTTGTGAGCCTCCCGGTGGAGGCGCAAGAGGCGCGGTCCGAGCTGCCGGCACTGATCGAGGCGGCCCAGGGCCTCATCGGGGCCGGTGCCAGACGATTAGTGCTGGATTCGAAGGTCAGGGGCGTCAGCGGAGGCACCGGTGTGCCCATGAACTGGGAGCACGCAGCGAGGATCGTGGCGACCTGTGGGGTGCCGGTGTTGCTGGCGGGGGGGATCTCTCCGGCCACGGCCGGCGAGGCCCTGCGAGTCACCGGCGCGGCGGGCGTGGATGTATCCTCGGGAGTGGAGAGGGCCCCCGGAATGAAGAGCCCCCGGGCCCTCGAGGAGCTGGTGCGGGCGGTCGGTGGGGCTTAGCCCGTCGCGGACCTTCGCCGTTCCCTGTCATCACCGCCGTTCTCCGTGTTCTCCGCCGCTCTCTGTGTCTCTGTGTTCCGCCGTACTCCGTGGAGCTCCGTGCACTCCGTGTCTCCGTGGTGAGACGTTCCCTTCCGTTC
>CAYRFY010000896.1:0-2528 GCA_964423635.1 uncultured Armatimonadia bacterium
CGTCGCCGTCTGCCCCGAAGGGGCAATGGACAATAGCCACGGGTGAAACCCGTGGTGCACGCCCGCGGCTCTCGCCCCCCCGGACGTTGGCGCCGGGCAGGCCGGAAGAAGGAGGGCGGTCGTGTGCCGTGCTCCCCCTCTCTCTCCCGACGTTGGGGGTGAGGAGCCGTTGTCGTGGGCCGTGCCGTCGCCGTCTGCCCCGAAGCGGCAATGGACAATAGCCACGGGTGAAACCCGTGGACGGGAGCCCGCGCCGCCGGCCTATCTCTCCTACCGGCGGACGCCAACGGACAACGGCATGCGGGCGAGACGCCCGCGCTCCCAGGAACGACTCCCACCCGTCACAGGAGGCCCTATCATGCCTGCGGTAACCGCGATCCTGGCAGCCCTCGTCGCGCTGCCGCTTGCCGCCCCGGCGCAGCAGGCCGAGCTACCGCGCGTGATCCTGCAAAGCGGGTTCGAGGATGGATTGCGGGGCTGGCACACCCAGGGAGAGGCCGACTTCTCCGTGGCGCGCGAGCAGGCCAAGGCGGGCGACGCCTGCGCCCGCATCACCGTGGCCCCCGGGGCGAAACTCACATGGCAGCAGCTCTACTACACCTTCGGTCCGGTGGATCCCGGCGATGGCTTTGAGGTGAGTTTTTGGGTGCGCACCGCAGGGATCGCGGCCGAGGATGGCACCGGGGCGTACGGGGCCCTGCAGTTTCTCAATGACGCCAACGAGCGTGTGGGCATCGCGCACAGCAAGGTCTCAATAGGCAACGGGTCCACGGGCTGGGAGAAGCTGACTATCCACGGCACCGCCAATGACGCCACGCGCAAGGCGCGGGTGGACCTGATCCTCAACTCCCACGGAGCAGCCTGGTTTGATGAGGTGAGCATCGTGCACACGGACACACAGCAGCCATGGCCCGACCTCGGTGACGCCCCCCGCACGGTCACCGTCCATGCCGATCGAGTCACCCAGGACAGCTTCGCCGGCGTGGGCTTCCACGTGTTCGATCACGTGTTCCCGGTGAGCCAGGAGATACTCGAGACGGTTGTCGCCAAGCGCTGGCGGGAGCTGCAGCCCACCTTCGCCAGGATGAACTACGCCTGGAACTGGGATGCCCAGCAGGTGGAGTACATCGCCCGCTACCTGCAGCGGTTCAAGCAGGAGACACAGACCGAGGTGTACATGGCTACCTGGGGGCCACAGGACGCCACCACGGATGAGGCCCGCCGGGAGTATGCGAAGCTGGTGGCCGATACGCTGCAGGTCTTCACCGACCGCGGGGCGGACAATCTGAAGTGGTTCTGCCTGACTAACGAGCTGTCGCTGGGCGATTGGGGGGTGCTGCGGGACGATCTGCCCAAGTTCAAAGCCTACCACCAGGCACTGTATGACGAGTTCAAGGCCCGCGGCCTGAACATCGGACTGCTGGCCACCGACGCAGCTCCAGCCATCTACTGGGGCACCATCGAGTGGGCCGTGGAGCACATGGACGAGATCACCGCCGTGTATGGCGGCCACGACTACTTCAACGATCGCCCGCCGGATGACCCGAGATTCTACGAGTGGTTCGAGGGCCGCCTGCGCCCCGTGGTCGCGGCCGCGCGCGGCGTGGGCAAGGACTTCATCCTCGGCGAGTTCGGGGCCAGGCAGGACGGCCGCACCATCGACGGCCAAAGACAGGACCGCTGCGTCTGGTTCGAGACTCCCACGGAACCGCTGGTGGCGCTGCAACTGACCGACGCCGTGATCGCCTGCCTCAATACCGGCGTGTACGCCCTGGCCTACTGGACGTACATGGACTTCCCCGACTACAACAAGGCCTACTGCAACAGGTGGGGGCTCTTCCGCCACGGCGAGCACGGCTTTTCCACCCGCGACCTGTACTACGGCTACGGGCTCCTGAGCCGGTTTTTCGGCGGCCCGGCCACGGCGGTGGCCGTCGAGACCGATGACCCGTGGCTGCGGGCGGGAGCGGTGCGACGCCACAGCGACGGCGCCTGGTCTGTGGTGGTGCTCAACCGCTACGAGGCGCAGGTGCCCGTGAAGCTGGCTTTGGATGTACCGGATGGAACGGTTCTGCGCAAGTACGTCTACGACCCCGAGCACGTGCCCCAGAACGCCTGCGGCGACCTGCAGGGCCCGGAGGGCACCGTCACCGTCCGCGGCGGGCAGATCGAGGACCGCATCGGCCACAATTGCATCGCCGTGTATACCATGCAGTATGACGACAGCCCGCCCGCGCCGGTGCAGGGCCTGACAGTCGGCACCGAGGCCGACGTCACCGTGCTGCGCTGGTCGGCGAATGCGGAGAAGGACCTCTGCTACTATCGGGTCTATGCCTCGGAGGAGGGCGAGCCGAGCATCACTGTGGAGAACCAACTGGCTTCCACCATCGCCACGGAGTACCGGGACACCCGCCCGGCCGATGCGCGGCGCAAGTACCGGGTGATCGCGGTGGATAGGTCGGGGAATGCCGGCGAGACGTAGCGATCCGGCCCACGAGCCGTTCGCCAACGTCCCGCTTGGCGACCCC
>CAYRFY010000897.1:0-2518 GCA_964423635.1 uncultured Armatimonadia bacterium
GACCGAGTCGGGCTGGAAACTCAGATTATGCACGAAGGTGGCGAAAGGCGCCTGGAGGGGTCGAATAGGGGGGACCGGGCGCCGTCTGCCCGCAAGCGGCCGCGCAGCGGACGCCGGGGTCCCTATCCGGCCCATTTGGCGGCACGGCTAAGACCTTGCAGAACCACAGTTACGACCGCATGAAGGCGGCGAGGCGCCCCGGTGGCACCATAGCTCCACGTCCGTTCGGGCCGGATGGGTCCCGTCTTTGTGTCTTCGACACAAATCCACCCATTCGGCCCCTCCGACCCCTCCGACCGGTCGCCCGCCCGCAGCCTGCATAATGTGAGTGGATAACCCGATCCCGCCCTGCGGGACGTATCCGGACGGCAATACGAATAGAGCCGGCCCTCTGGGGCCGGCTCGCAATGGTCTGGCAATGTGGTTTTGTTGACCGGCGGACGCCCTCAGTCCACAGGCTCGAACTCGTCCTTGCCCACGAAGCACTCGGGACAGACCCAGTCGTCCGGCAGATCCTCAAAGGCCGTCCCCGGCTCGACCCCGTTGTCGGGGTCGCCCACCTCGGGATCGTACACATAGCCACAGACGGTGCACTCGTACTTCTTCATGGCTGGCTCCCTCTATTGTCGGTATGGCGGCCTATGCCTCTTTGCGCATTTCAGACGCGAGCTGGGCGGCCTTCTGCGCCAGCATCCTTCCGGCCTGTACGCACTCCTGTAGCGTCTCGGAGTCCGGGCGATACTTGACTTCCAGCGGCTCGCGAAGAATGTCGAACTTCATCTCCCTCAACACTTCATCGACGGCCTGGGCTCCGGTCCTGGACCAGCCGTAGGAGCCAAAGGCGAGACCGGCCTTGCCGGTGGGACGTAGACCCTTGAGATAGGTGAGCGCGCCGCCCACGGCGGGCAAGTAAGTGCCGTTGAGGGTTGGGGACCCGAAGGCGATGACCGCCGCATCCAGTACCTCGGTGGCCAATCGCGTATCGTCAGTGGACCCGATATAGTGCAGCTTCACCTCCACGTCTTCCTCCAGCGCCCCCTCGACGATAGCGTGGGCCATCATGGCCGTGCTCTGCCACATGGTGTCGTAGACCACCAGCACCTTTGGCCTGGGCCGACAGACCACCCAGTCGCCATAGGCATCCAGGATGGTGGTAAGGTCCTTGCGCCAGATGACGCCGTGGGAGGGCGCGATCATCTCGATGTCCAGCTTGCCGGCCGCCTCCAGCGCCCGGGCGATGGGCTTGCCGGCCCACATGATGATATTGGCATAGTACGTCTTGGCCTCCGCCATCACATCCTCCAGCGGCTCTTCGTCATCAAACCGCCCTGAGGAGGCATAGTGCTGGCCGAAGGCATCCATGGAGAAGAGCAGCTTGTCTTCCACCACGTACGTCATCATCGACTCGGGCCAGTGCACCATCGGGGTCTCGAGGAAGCTCAGGGTGCGCGAGCCCAAAGACAGTGTGTCTCCGGTGCTGACGAGGTGGAAGCGCCAGTCGCTGGTATCGTTGTAGCGCCCCAGTATCTCGGCACACTTCTTATCGGCCACCACCGTGGCCTGTGGGCAGGCGGCCAGGACGGCGGACAGCGCCCCGGCATGATCGGGCTCAGCATGGTTGCACACGATGTAGTCGATCCTCGCCGGATCGGTGAAAGCGGCGACCCGGGCCAGGAGATCAGCGGCATAGGGTGCCTTCACGGTGTCGATGAGAGCCGTCTTCTCGTCACGGATGAGGTAGGCGTTGTACGTGGAGCCCGCGTTGGTCTTGTAGCCGTGGAAGTCGCGGATATTCCAGTCCACATAGCCGACCCAGTCGATGTTTTCCTTCAGAGAGACATTCATGGGAGGTCCTCCCGGCCGGATAGGCGGCCAGCGACGGTCGGATCGTCGTGCTCGCCCGTACGGCGTCAGGGCCCCGTCGCGACGCCGCCACGTGCCGAGCTACTTTTTGATCTTCTTCGGCTCGCACAGCTTGCCCTTCTTGGCCGCGATGGCCCCGCATTTCCTGCACTTGTAGTTGCCCGGCTTGTCCTTGGCCGTGCACTTTCCCTTGAGACACACGGAAATCGCCTCTTGTCACCTGTTTGCCGGCACCAGCAGTCAGGGCCGGTCTGCCCCCCCAGGGCTGCTGCTGCCGCGCGCGGTGGGGAGAGCAGGAGGGTGCGGGCCGGTTCCACGGGTTTCACCCGTGGCTAGCGTCCATAGCCCCTTCGGGGCAGACGGCAACGGCACCGAGCGCCCTCAAGCTTCCCGGCCTGCGGGATGGGGCCACCGCCTGTGCGCTGAAGGTCCCACCGGGCGGGAACGGCCCCAATGACGGGGATGGGTGCCGCCCGGTGGCATCTACGGTTGTGCGACTAGAAGCGCGGCCGAAAAGCCCGCCTTCGCCAAGAGTGTCATTCTGAGAGCGCCCGCTCCCGGCAAGAGCAGCTCGTACAATCCCCTGCCATTGAACGGGGGTCTTCGCCCAAGCGTCGCAAGCTCGAGCTTGCGACGCCGACGCTCCAGAATGACA
>CAYRFY010000898.1:0-2508 GCA_964423635.1 uncultured Armatimonadia bacterium
ACGACTGGGACACGACAGGGAGACATCCCGGGCGGTTCTGGTGGTCGTGCTGCTCCTTTGCTCCCTCACCGTCTGCTTCGCCCAGAAACCCTGTTGCGGCATCGGTGGGTTCGCGCTCCCCGGTGCCGAGACGCTACCCGAAAACATCGCGGCCCTGCAGCGTGACGGTATCAACCACCTGCAGTGCTCTGTCGACGTCAAGGCACCCGATGTGCGCGGGCGCATAGAGGCGTTCCACCAGGCCGGCTTCACCGTCTATGCCTACGCCACGGCGTTCATCGAGCAGGTCGGCGAGCGCGAGGACTACCAGGTGCGGGCGGATGGGACGCACAAGCAGGGCACCGTCTGCCCGCGCTCGGCCCGGCGCGCGGCGGAAATGCTGGAAGCGACGAAGGCCGTGGTCGACACCGGCGCCGATGGCATGATCTGGGACTTCGTCACGGTGGAGAGCCGCACTTATGAGGCCTGCTTCTGTCCGGCGTGTGTGGCGGCCTTCAATGCCGCCGCGGGTACGACCTGCGACCGCGAGGAGCTGGTGAAGGCGATCCATGAGGGCGGCACGGCGCTGCAGACCTGGCTCAAGGTGCGGGAGGAGAGCACCACCACGGCGCTTTTCAATCTCAGTCGCCGGGTGGCGGCGTACGCGAAGGAGAAGGGGGCCAGCTTCCGGGTGGGCGGATATGTGGTGAACCCCGGCAGCGATCTGGGCATGGACACGGTGGCTTTGCGCCGCAGTATCGGGACGCTGGCGCCCATGATCTACCAGGGCTCCGACAAGGCGCCATTGGGCTGGATGAAGCGTGCGCTGGCGGTCTACACCGCCATGCCCGGAGAGGCCGAGATCATCGAGTGCGTGGACGCGGGGTTCTTCGTGGATGAGCCGGTCTCCGAGCTGATTGCGACGTCCTGGGACTGCCTGCGGGCCGGGATCGACGGCTACGCCTTCTGGCCCGTGGGGAGGATGTCCAGTGAAGACATGGCGGGGGTGCGTGGGGTGAACCAACTGGCGACGCTGGTGTACCGGCCCCTGCGGGCCGGCGATCAGAACGAGGCCAGGTCGGGGCTGAGCACGCTGCTGGAGGCCATCGGTCGGGCGGTGTGGCAGTACGGCTCGGAGGCCGACAGGGAGCAGTGGGGGCGGTCTGAACCCGTCCTGCGCAGGGGCGCCGAGGCCCCCGATGTGGGAGCCTGGATCGAGGAACCCGGCAACCTCGAGGCGATGGAGGCCGCCCTGAACCTCTACGCTCGGGCCAATGCCGCTGAGCTACACTTGGCCGATGTGCAGTACACCATGCCGCCCTACCGGGTGACCGTGTCGCAGCAAGCGGGTGCCGTGGAGATAGCGGGGCCCGACTGGGTGCTGCGTCAGGACGGCCGGGCGCTTAACTTCGACGACCTGGAGTTCGCCGGCCTGTGTGGCGATGCGAGCACGGACGCCTACGAACTGGGCCTGCTGCGCACCCGGGTTATCGACTGGTTCGATCCCTGGGGCAGTTCAAGCCAGACCACCGTCACCCGGAGCGACGAGGGCTCGATGACCTTCCTCACCCAGGTGAAGGGCAACGGCTGTCTCATCCAGAAAGAGACCAAAGTTCGCGCCGGCTCGCGCTGGCTCGATGTGACGCTCTCGGTGGAAAACACCGGTGGAGAGGCCCACAGCGGCCGGCTGTGGCTCTGGAACGGGATCGGGATCCCCGGCTTCCTGGAGACCGGCGACGGTGCGTGGGAGGACGATGAGACGCAGGTGCTGGAGGACGGCACCCTGCTTTGCAGTGATGAAGGCCGCTTCGTGGCGGTGAAACTCGAGCCCGAGTTCTGGAACACGAGCGACATCGGCGGCGACGGCTCGGCACACGCCTTCAAGGAGCTCCGTCTCGATCCGGGCGAACGAGTTCAGACGAGGGTCCGCCTGGCCATCGGCTCAGACTACCCCGAAGGTTGGGAAGCGGCGCAGACGGAGGCAAGGTAGCGACGCCGTCCGCCAGTCTGTAGGGCGCGGGCCTGTACCGCGCCGGTGTGGCCCCCCGGCGGCCAGCGGCGGCGGGATAGAAACTCAATTGTGCAGGTTGCGGGTAGGCGCCGACTCACGTCGCCTCGTCCCCCGCGGATACTTCTGGCGAGGCGCTGGGTCGTGCCTCCCCCCGCCTGCGGGGGGATTGAGGGGGGCGCCGTAGGACCGGCGGTGCGCAACGGCCGCGACCCCACCCCGGCCCTTTCCGCACGCGGGGCGGGAGCACGGCCAACGGCCCACGGCGCCGCTCCCTGCGGGCCGCGGGCCCGCTTTCCCTCTCCTTCGCGATACAGCCGCTCAGGAGAGGGCTACGGCGAAACGACCGTGGCGCGTGATTCGTGGCGCGGTGTGGCGCGAAACGGCGAACGGCATACGGCGCCGCTCCCTGCGGGCCGCGGGCCCGCTTTCCCTCTCCTTCGCGATACAGCCGCTCAGGAGAGGGCTACGGCGAAACGACCGTGGCGCGTGATTCGTGGCGCGGTGTGGCGCGAAACGGC
>CAYRFY010000899.1:0-2498 GCA_964423635.1 uncultured Armatimonadia bacterium
CCAGCAGCAGTTTCACCGGCCCTCCGTTGACCCCCGTTCCCGTTCTTCGGCACCTCGCCATGGTCCCAGATACACAAAGACCCCTATGCACCGGAGGTGAATAGGAGCCCCGACCCCGCCCCAACCGGGGTCACTGTACCGCGCGCCAAGGGGACGTGTCAAGACAAGGCAACAAGCCGGCCCGGCTATGGGTGTGTCGCCGGCGGCCCACCCTGAAGCGTCAGAGACCCGGAGGGGCGATCCCCTCCGGGTCATGAGCGGTTTGTGCCGGTGGTCGCGAGTGGCGCTACCTCACCAGACGGACTTCGCGCTTCTGGTTGTACGAGCGCATCCTGTTGATGCGGAAGCCGGAGCCGTTGATGCCCACATTCTGCCCCATCAAGGCGCCGTCGTAGACCACGGAACTGCCGCCGTTGAACACGACGTTCCCGTCCGGGGCGAAGACAATGCCGCTATTCTGGTGCCCGCTCCCATTGAACGTGATGGCCGTCTGCGAGGAGGCGTCGGAGAGCGATACCATGGTCGACATCAGCAGCAGGTCTTCCTCGTTGGGCTCCACGGGAGTAGCAGCGGCTGATGAGTCGAAAGTGATCGAGCCCGAGGCGACGATGGAGATATGGTCGAAGCTGTGGTTTGTGCCGCTGATAGTGACGTCGCCGTTCACGACGTAGGTCACATTGGAGGGGAAAGTCTTGTCATTGCCGCCGATGGTCATGTCGCCATCCACGTAGACAACTCCGCTGCCGGGCACGGTGGCCGCGCCCCCTTGGATGTTGATCCCCGACAGATACATGGTGGCCTTCGAGGCAAACTCGTTCCATGTGTACCAGATCGGATAGGCCTCGATGTCGTCCTCGATAATGCGGCCACGGATGTCGTTGCCGGTCAGGGAGAGACTGATCTCCCCCCGGTACTCGATATCACCGGTGATGGTATGGCCCAGACCGGTGAAGTCCACCTTGCCGTTGGAGTGGATCATGCCGTCGATGTAGCTGCCGCTGCCGCTGTAGTCCACGCCCCAGTCGGAGTTCTTCTGGGCCTCCGCGTTCTCCTCGGCGAAGATGCAGGGCAAGAACGGGTGCAGGTCGGCCACCGCCAGGGCCGTGCGGGTAACCGTCATCCCGTGCACACCGATTGCGTCCAAAAAGGCGAACTTGGCATAGCACTCGGTGGTGACGGACACCCCGAAGAACCCTTCGGGCATCACGCCATAGCCCGCGGCGGTACCCCCCTCCTCAGTGATCGCAACACCGTTTTCCACGATGTAGACAGGGCTCTTGGACCCGGTGGGGGAGTTGGCTTCCTGCACCTCCCAGGTGGCCACGTCCACCACCCAGTCGTCGGGTCCCGCCACGGCACCCGCGAGTGCCGCGGCGTCGGCAACGGACTGCGCCCGCTGCGCCGAGGCAACCACGGACGGTATGTCCACGGCCATGCCGACGAACACCAGCAACACGATTAGCAGTCCCGCCACGGCGACCAGGATCACGCCCCTGCGCTTCCCTCTACGTCTGTACATAGTCATCCTCCACGAACGAAGGCCCCGGAAAAGGCCGAGCTTCACGCGATCCGGCTCGCCCACCCACGCGGTAGGCTGTCCCGCGGACTGCCGCCGACTACTCTCGCATCATACTCACAGCGCGACGGATCAGGTGCGTCTCCCCACTGGAGCCGGTGATGAAGTTCATCAGGCCCGGCATGAAATACTGGTAGTCGTGCTCTATCCGGGCGCGTATGATCGCGCCACCGGGCGCCGAGTTCTCCGACCCGTTGGTGCCCAGGACGGCCCATGCGGTCCAGCCGTCGATGTAGAAGTAGGTGTACTGCAGCGTCATCCGCACCGGGTCCACACCCGCATCGATGGCCATCTCCGCGGCCATCGCATGCACCACGGCCGGCGTCTCACCGGCGGCGGCCAGACGGGCCGCCTCGCGGGCGATGGAATCCACCTGGACGCCCGTCCGGTGTTGCAGCCCCAACTCCAGAGCCCCGAACAGCAAGAACGCCAGGATCGGCGCAACCAGCGCCATCTCCACCATCACACCGCCCCTTGTGGACGGTCCCCGCATCCGGGCTGTGGTTGCCTGCAATGCCGACACTCCTTTGCCTTGGTCTCCCGATCGCTTCAGCGCTACGACGGCGCGTCTCGTAAACGCACGTGTGAGGACAGCCGCCACGGGAACCGGCATTCGACTCATCGGCAGACAAGTGAAACCCTGGAACCAATCTCCTGCAACCTGGAAACGTAAGACCGCCGGGTCTATCTCGCTAAGCGCCGGATTAGCTCCACTTTTGCTCAATATGGAGCTACGCCAAAGGCTTTCAACGGCTCGTCTTGATGTGGGTTTTGTGGAAAGGTGAAGGGGAACAGCCAGGGAGGCCGGCGCAGTCGCAGAGTGGGGGGCGGCCTATAAGCGCGGGCGAAAGGCCCGCCTTCGCCAAAAGTGTCATTCTGAGAGCGTCCGCTCCCGGTAAGAGCAGCTCGAAGAATCCCCTGG
>CAYRFY010000900.1:0-2493 GCA_964423635.1 uncultured Armatimonadia bacterium
GCGGGCAGTCCGTTGTAGTACAGGTGGATGGCCTTGATCTGTCCATAGCGGAAGGTCCAGTACAGCACGTCGACCCAGCTATACGGCCACTTGTGCTCATAGTAGCGGTCCGCCTCGGCCACCATCAACTCGTGATAGCGCCAACCCTCATAGTCTAGACCGATGTAGTGATCGCGGTAGCCGTGGCCCTGCAGGAGTTGGACGTTGAGGATACCGCCCTTGCCTTCGCCCTTGACCCACAGTCCCAGTCGCCGATGACCCGAGAGGTTCAAAGTGTCCTCGAAGGGCAGCGACAGCCGACACCAGGAGGCAGGCGTCCGGGCGGCGTTCTTGGCCCGGAAGCAGAAGGCCGCCGCGCCGTCCGGGGTCTGCTCCTCCGCCGGTTCGGCGGCGCAGGTCAGCTCCGCCGAAGCCGAGCCATCCGCCGTGAACGGAACGTTGTCGCTGAAGTCCGCCAGGACGATATTGCCCTCGGCGCCATAGGCCGCCGGCTCGCCCAGGGCGCGCACCCGCACCCACGGCCTCTGCGGGCTGTAGGGGTTTTGGACCCTCAGCAGACGGCCCGTGTCGCTCTCGGCGTCCACGACCTGAGGCGGCCCGAACTCCATGGGTCGCACCCGCCACTGTCCCTCCGGAGATTGATCCAGATTGAACTCGGCCATGGGCGTGGAGAGCTGACGCCGCACCTCAGGGGTGAAATACTGCTCCCGCTTCAGGGCATCACAGGCCCGGATGATGTTGAGCATCTCGGGCATGCGCTTGTTGATGTACAGGTTGTTGCAGTGTACCTGGAACGAGATGGGCGCATCACCGCCGAGGGCTTTGAGGCACAGCAGGAGCACCTCGTCCGGCGTCACGGCGTAGGTGGAGTCGGAGCGCACGTGGGGTGCGAACCAGCCCACATCGCCGGTGAGCAGGTTCTTGCGCCAACCCGCCGGGTTCTGGCCCTTGCCGCGCAGGGTATAGCCCCTGCGGCCGTAGTAGATGGGGTCGAAGGTGGGGCTCCCCCGGGTGATCACATGCCAGGAGAGATTGGTGTACAGGGCATTGCCCTCGAGGATCACCGGCTTGTCGAGGCGGTCGAACACCCCCAGCGCCACCCGTCCCTGATTGCGCCACGACGGCGGCTGGACGGCGATCTCCTCGCCGGCGTCGAAGTACGACATGTCCGCGCCGGTGGCGTTGAAGATGTGTGCGATGTTCCGGCAGGCCTCGTCCACTAGGGTGGAGTTCACGTGGGGGGCATAGATCACGCTGTCCCACATAGGAAAGCAGTTCACCATATGGCCGACTTCGACGCCTGCCGCATGCTCCTTGATCGTGGTGCCGTGCAGGCCGCGGGTGCAGCCGGTGAACGTGCTTTCACCGCGACCGGTGTAGCGGATCAGCTCGCCCTCGACGAACAGGTCGCCCTTCTCGGGCCAGTCATCCAGGGGACCCTCGACCGCGAGCTCCGCGGCGTCGGTCGAGATCGCCGCGGCCAGTGATGTGAAGCGGTCGCGCAGCAGCCGCGGGTCGGCCTCGGGAAGGATGTACTTGTTCATCATTCCCGTGCCACCCCAGCCCACCATGGCCTGCATCGCGTGCAGGCCCACCTCCATCCCGGCGGCGTGGATCTTGTCGGCGCAGGCCTTCATCCCCTCCAGCCCGTTGGGGAACAGCCCGGGATGGGGCTCATACTCCGGGGTGGAGTTCCACCAGTTCAGCAGCTCCACGCAGCCGAAGCCGCCTCGGGCGAACTGTACGACCTCGTCGATGTTGGCCTCATTGGCCCCGGCGGCCATGAGGTACGAGGAGAACCGCTGGGGCGCGCGCTTGATCCAGACCCCGTCGATGGTGGGATGCGGCAGGCCCTGATCCAGCTCCACGCGCTCGATCGCATCCAGCAGCGCGTCCGTGGAGCCGGCGGGGGCAAGGGGCGTCCCAATCACCGCGATCTTGGCCCCCGGCATGCCGTACTCCCTGTAGCAGCGGGCCGCGAGGTTGGCCTCCGAGGCGCCGGCGCCAAAGGAGTGGGTCTGCTCGTTGCACGCCAATACGCAGGCCGCGAAGTCGTCATCCCACGCCACATTCAGCAGCGTTCCGATGGAGCCGGAGAGGCTCAGGGGCAGATAGGCGAGCTGGACCCAGTCCACGTCCTCACCCGTCACGCTGCGCAGCTCCAGGGTCAAGTAGGCAGGATAGAGCCCGATTCGGAAGGTGGCCTTGACCTGTGGATCGGCGAACTGCACGTCCAGCACACTGCCCTGCCGCGTCACGGCGCGTACCGGGATCTCGCTGCCTCCACGGGAGGCCCGAAAGACCGGCCCCGTCCCGGGTCTGGCGTGGTTGACGCCGGAGGCCTTGTCCGAGAACTCCTGCAGCTTTCCGTCGGGCGAGAGAGTGAACCGGAGTAGGTCGGTTTCGAGCGTGATCGGCTGCAGGTCGGCGGGCAGACTGAGGTCGGGGGCGGGTGTCACGGCGATGTCGTCCACCTCCATGATGCTGTCCTTG
>CAYRFY010000901.1:0-2484 GCA_964423635.1 uncultured Armatimonadia bacterium
CGGCTGCGGAGACGGGGGGAGGGGGCAACGGCAAACGATGCACGGTTCCGCGAAGCAGGAGACCCAGACCGTGGTGGCGAATTGTGTCGTAAGTACAACAGTAGGCCGGCGGCCTGCATATAGAGGAGGTAATAGCGCATGCGCAGATCAAACGGTTTCACACTCATCGAGCTGTTGGTTGTCATCGCGATCATCGCCATTCTCGCCGCCATCTTGTTCCCGGTATTCGCCCGGGCGCGGGAGAAGGCGAGACAGTCCTCATGCACCAGCAATCTCAAGCAGATCGCCACCGGCGTGATGATGTACGTCCAGGACTATGACGAGATGTTCCCCCCCGAGCGCGATGGGATCGACGCCATCCCTTGGTACGCGGATGGCACGATCACCTGGACCACATACGCCAACTACCAGCCCCTGATCATGCCGTACGTCAAGAACAAGCAGGTGTTCATGTGTCCCTCATCCAACCGGACCAATAGCGCCGAGCGGTTCGCGTACGACTACGCGATGAACAGCTCCCTGAGCACAGGCGTCCCGCCCCTGCGGCTGGCTCTGCTCACCGTGCCTGCCGAGACGCTCATGGTGGCCGACTCGACCTACGAATGGATCGACCGGGCCAACCGCATCTACGCCCGACACAACAGCGGGGCCGTCCTGGCCTACTGCGACGGTCACGTCAAGTGGATGAAGGGCTCGGAGATCGCGGCACATCCGGAGCTCCGCTGGCCCACCAACACCTCGGCTTCGTGGCTGACCAGCGGCCCGCCCCCGGAGATGTAACCGCACCATCGCCGGAGTACGAGCACGGCCCCGGCCCGCCGCTGCCTAGCAAAGCGGCGGGCCGTATTGCGTGCGCTACCGGCCGAGCCGGCACGCTGCAGGTCTGCCGGGAGGATTCACCGTCTCCCAGCGGGAACCATAGCTTTGCCGGGGGCCGGCGCCCCCCATCCTGCGCCCCGTTGAGAGGCGCCATTTCATGCCGCAGCTATGGTAGGTTTGGCACATGTCCAAGCAAGTCATGAGACGGCAGGCCTCGGACAACGAGTACCTGCACAGGGACTTCCACGGTGCCCTGAGCACCGGGATCGACTACCTGGAGAAGACCTACGGGGAAGAGGCCGTCATCGAGTACCTGCGCCGCTTCACCAGTACCTTCTATGCACCGGTGAAACGCGACGTGCAAGAGCGTGGCCTGCCCGCCCTGCGCGAGCACTTCGAGCGGGTCTACCAGATCGAGGGTGGGCAGGTTCAGTTCGAGCAGACCGCGGACGAGCTGATCGTCCGCGTCGCCGCCTGCCCGGCGGTGACGCACATGCGCGAGCACGGCTACACGGTGGCGCGACTGTTCGTGGAGACGACCAGGACGGTCAACGAAGCGCTGTGCGAGGGCTCACAGTTCACGGCCGAACTGCTGGAGTATGACGAGCAGACGGGCCGCAGCGTCCAGCGGTTCTCCAGGAGGGCGAGCCAATGATCCCCTGCACCGACTTCATCCCGGCCTACAGCGAGCTGTTCAAGTATCTCGAGCACCGCGGGGGCAAGCAGGCCGTCCTGGGCTTCTGGCACTACATCGCCGACAACTTCCTGGGCAACCTGCGGGAGCTGGTGGAGGAGCACGGCATCCGGGGTTGCTGGCTGTACTGGATGCGCACGCTCAACGAGGAGGCCGCGGACTTCCAGATGGAGCTGGATGAGGAGGCGGGCGAGTTCCGGATCATCATGTACGACTGCCCCTCGAAGGGCATGCTGCTGTCGCTTACGCACATGGAGCCGTATGACGACTACTGCGGCCACTGCCCGGTCCTGTACAGCCGCGTGCTGGAGCCCCTGGGCTACGAGTTCACCACGGACCTGTCTGAGTGTGACCGGGCCCGGTGCTCGTGCACGGTGAGGGCCAAGAGGAAGCCCTGATCTTCGTGAGCACCGAGCAATGAACGGGCGCCGCCCCCAAGGGGAGCGGCGCCCGTGTGTTTCAGACAGGTGAGCATCGACCGGTCCGCATCTACCCCGGCTGCTCCCGGACCTGTGGAGGCTCCGGCGTCGGGTCGGGCTCCCGGAGATGCTCGGGAGTGTGGAGCGCGTGGAAGGCCCGACTCAGGGCGCCGGTCTGCTCCTCGCTGAGCTTCGGGTAGGTCCGTCGGGAGACGATGAAGATCGCCAGGAAGGCGATGGGGACGCTGATGACCGCGGGCTGCTCGAACTCCCAGAGATTGGCGAGCGTCCCGATGACGATCACCGCCGAGATAATTCCTCCCACGGTGATCCCGGCCAGGGCGCCCTGCTCGGTCATCTTCCGCCACCAGATGCCGCAGGTCAGGAGCGGGAAGAAGGTACTGGCCGCCACGGAGAAGGCCAGCCCGACCATCCAGGCGATGTTCCTGTCACGGAACGTGAGCCCGATACCTATGGCCAGGGCGCCAAAGACCAGAACCGCGATCTTGGCCGCCAGGATCTTCTGCCTGTCGCTGGCCTGGGGGCGGAGGA
>CAYRFY010000902.1:0-2484 GCA_964423635.1 uncultured Armatimonadia bacterium
GGGAAGCCCGACGCGCTGTGGTTCTTCTCCGATCTGGGGTTCCGCAACGGGATGCTGTTCTCGCCCGCCATGTTCCGCGCTCTGGTCCTGCCCTACCACCAACGGATCACCACCTACTGTCACGAGCTGGGGCTCAATACGGTGTTCCACTGCTGCGGCGACTGCCGCCAGGTGATCCCTCTGCTGATCGAAGGGGGGTTTGATTGTGTCCAGCCGCTCGAGGCCAGGGCGGGCAATGATGTGCGGCAGTTCAAGTCGCAGTACGGGGGCCAGATCGCACTGTTTGGCAATATCAGCGTGGAGCGGCTCAGTGGCAGCGAGGAGGAGGCGGAGGACGAGGTGCGCACCAAGCTGGAGGTCGCAGTTCCCGGCGGCGGGTACATCTTCCACTCGGACCACTCAGTCCCGCCGGGCGTCAGTCTTGCCAACTACCGTCGCGCCCTGGACGTGGCCAGGGAGATCGGGACCTACGAGTAGTGCCGGGCAGACGAGCCCTTCGCCCTCGCAAAATGGCGGTGACCGCCGAGACGCCCCGCGAGGTCGGGACGCTCGGGAGACTGAGGCGCCGTAGTGCCGTTCTGCCCCCTCCTCTCGTCGCCAAATCCGCTGCCCGGACTACGGGGTGCAGTGCAGCCGAGAGGGGGGCTGGGGGGGTGAGGCGACGTGAATCGGCGCCTGTCAGTAACCTGCATAATCTGAGGACAAAGCCCGCCCCACCAACAGCACACCGCTCTCGCCGTCTTCGCCGCCGTCACCCCCCCCACGCGCTCCAACTGCTTCATGCGATATCCACGACCCACGGCTCCCAGCCGATCCTGCGCGCCACGTCGATGTATTCAGCATCCGCGATCTGCTCCGGACGCTTCCCCAGCAGGCTCACGATCACGCCCTGCATGGCGTTGGTTCCCAGGGTCTCCCCCTCCAGCACCGGGGTGGTTGTGATCAGGCGCGACAGCCCCCGGGCGCGGAATTCGTCCACATCCGAGCGACGAACGGTGTTGGTCAGCAGGGTCTTGCCCTTCAACGCCCCCTCCCCCCCGTTGGTGGCCGGCATGAAGCGCCGCACGAAGTGCTTGTCACCCGCGATCACGTCGGCCCACCGGAAGAAGCCCGCGTACTTCGGGGTCGTGGTGTCCTGCTTGTCGCCTGTGGGGTAGATGAGCCTGAACGGCAACCGGCACAGCAGAGGAAGTAGCGTGCGCGCCAGCGCGCTGAGCTGCCAGATGCGATTGATCTTCACCGGCACCCCAAGCGCGAAGATGAGGTCGCCGAAGATCACATCGGCGCCCAGGGCGGCGAAGGTCTCGGCCACCCCGAAGCGGTCGACGGCGGAGGGCAGCAGGACCTTCAGATCCTCGATCCTTCCGGAGGCCAGGGATGGGTGTAGCCGGCCGGAAGTGACCAGCGTGCGCACCACCTCCGGTTCCCAGGTGGCCTTCAGGGCGCTGCCATCAACGACCGGGGTGTCGCCGGCGGCCCGGGCCATCCTCAGAGCATCGCGCACGGTGTATCGCCGCCCGGCGGCCACAAGGTACAGGTCGATGCCCCCCAGACCGATAACCTCCACCCGGCCGCTCAGCTCGCCGATCATTCGGATGGCCCGGTCAAGGTCGCCGTTGGTGCCCACCCGTTCCAGCGAGAAACGCCGGCCGAGGTACTCGGCCTCGCAGCGCTTGTCGCCCGACGAAGAACCCAGACTGACACTGACGATCCGCCGCATGGCGGGCTCCTCCTCGGTGGCTTTGGAAATAGTGACGGCCCCAAACCGGGGCCTACTGCTCGGCAGACCGTCTTGGCTCTGAGGACGCCGGGCATGCGGTGAGCGTACGGCACGACGGGGAAAGCGGGCGTGGCGGTGGGTCCGTGTCGACAGGTAGTCAGGAAAACAGCGTCAGTTGCTCGCAGACCCTTCCCGTGTGGAGGTTTGTGGTAGTGCTGCCTTCGGTCAGTTGTGCGTCATCGAAGAACTCCGTTGCGATGCCGCGCAGCGTCTCTAGTTCGGCGGGCGCGATGGACCACTCGCGGTTGGCGGAGTTGTAGCTGCGGTTTGCGAAGTCGATCTTCTTCAGCGCGGCGACCACCTGGTGAAAGGTATCCTCCGAAGCGGTGAACTTGACCCTGTACACTTCGCGCTGTGGCGACCAGATGATGCGGATCGAGGTGCGCTTTCTGTCTTCGCTCATGCAGTCTCTCACCTGACCTGAGTTCGTATAGGCTGCGGTGTCATAGCACTCCGGCCGCTGTCACAGGATAGCGGCACGCCTGCAAGGCGTCAAGAGCAGGGGGGCAAACGCGTGTTCGCTACGGCCGCCACCCATTCCGTCTCAACCCCACGGGGAGGACCGCCGCCCCGGAGCATCGAACATATGCTGTGATGGACAGACGCTGCCGCCTTACGACCAAGGGAGCAATCACATGTCGCTACGCCGCCTGCCGCTTGTCATCGTCGCACTCACCTGCCTGCCGCCGCTTGGCGCCGACACT
>CAYRFY010000903.1:0-1264 GCA_964423635.1 uncultured Armatimonadia bacterium
CCCACCAGCGGCCATGCTCAGTCTTTCGCAGTCAAGGTACGGTTTCGTGTACCACCTGAACCACTTTGCCCCCTCGGGGGAGGGCGGCATGTCTGGGAAGAGCCGCTCGGCCCCCGCCAGGCTGTGAGGGATGCCCGAGAGGGGCTCGAGCGACCACTCACTCGACGCGGCGTCGCGGGCCAGCTCCAGGATGAGAGCGTCGTTGTTTGCGAACACCTCCGAGTGGTGTTTGGGCGACGCCACGATCGTGCGGCCACGGTAGGCACACATGCACAGCCGCTCGTAGGACATGTTGGGGTTGCCCAGAGGAAGGCGGACGGCCGGTTGGGCGGCCACCGGCGACGAGGGCGGGGCGGGCACTGAAGCGCAGAAGAGAGGCCACTCAAGACGCCCGGGACCCGTGTAGCGCGTTCCGCCCGGCACGTCTTCCGAAGCCGATACGGGGGGCCTGACGAAGAACGCCATGAGGCCTTCTGTCGACGGGATCAGCACGGGGTGACGAAAGCCCCGCTCCCACAGTAGTTGCGTGACGCCGGGCTCGGCCTCGCCAGGGGTCTGTCCGACGCCTGGACCGCCAGCCAGGATGACGAGGCCCGCCATCAGCACCACGCCGATGGCCGTTGAGGCCAGTGCGAGTCGTCGCCCTCTCATGGGACCACCACCACTCCCACCTGAAGGATCCCCTTCACGTCCGGAACGCAGGGCAGGCCCTCGCGTTCTCTGAACTCTTTCACCGAGGCGTCCTCCCAGTCCACCACCTCCGGGAATGCTCCGTTGCCATATGACGGGTCATAGTACTGGTTGGCGTACCGGTTGATCCCGTGGTTCCAGTACTCATTGTCGTCTGGGCCGCCCCCCTGGCCCCTCGCGCTCGTGTAGATCCGCATCGTGCTATCCTCTGGGTAGGGGAGCGCGAGGAGGCCAATCCCGGCGACGTAGATGCCCTGCGCCCCGAGCAGGTGGCGGTAGAAGTTCATCCAGGCCCCACACAGCCCGTTGTGTCTCAGAATCAGGTACTTCGTGTCGACGACGTAGATCGGCGGGTGCCGGTACGCGTAGCCGGTCGCCGTGCGCGTCGCTATCTGGTCCCAGATGGAGCTGAAGACGCCGCTCTGGCTGGACTGACCCGACGCCCAGGTGCAACCGAACTCGTACAACTGCCGGTACCAGTGGGACGGGGAGTTGTCGCCGAAGGTGAAGTACACCTTGTGGGAGGTGCTGTTGATGCTCCTCGTCGTTCCCCCCTCCGTGACGCGCCACTGCC
>CAYRFY010000903.1:1274-2480 GCA_964423635.1 uncultured Armatimonadia bacterium
TCAAGCGTGCAGGCGTAGTTGGGAGGACCGTTCAGCTTGACCTTCACCTGGATCGGGCCGATGCCCCGTTGGTGCGCCGCCGGGTTGTTGCGCACACCGTTCAGCCACTCGGGGGGCTCGATCAGAACGTCGTCCGGGTGTACGGGGATCTTGACGCCCAGTCCGGGGGTGCCGCCGTCCCTGAACCCGACGCTGACCACGACGATATCCTTCACATGGACGGTAAGGTTCCGCGGCAGGTTCCTGCCACCGGTCAACGGCTTGTGCGTCGTCTGGTCTATGAACTGCACGGTGTAGTCGCCATCGGACGCCGGGCTGTGCGCGAACAGGTCGAACTCGTAGATACCATCCGCGATGTGCGTGCAGGCGCCCACGTCCAGCCGCGACTTGTCCTCCTCTGTCGGTGCGGCGATGCACTGCCCTGCTACTGTGTGCGTAGTGGCCCGCCTCTTGTTCTTCGACAGCGTGTGTCTCACGCCATAGAGGTGGTGGCCCTTGCTGATGGTCACCTCGGTCACGGACGCGACGGCCGAACCCGCCTCCACTAGCACCATGGCCGTGGTGACGAG
The DNA here is from genome assembly GCA_964423635.1 of uncultured Armatimonadia bacterium. Taxonomy (GTDB): domain Bacteria; phylum Armatimonadota; class Zipacnadia; order Zipacnadales; family JABUFB01; genus CAYRFY01. The sequence continues at coordinate 1,844 of CAYRFY010000903.1, forward strand.
CGCTGCGACGGTCAGCCTGTTCATCTCGACCCTCCTGGTGTCTGTGGCCGCAGCATGCGGTCTCGCTACTCCTCGGGCTCGCCGAACTCGTTGTCGGGCAGCAGAAGCGTCACCTGTACGGACTTGCCCGCCCCGTCCTCTCCCTGGCACTTGGCGGTGACGGTCACTGCGTACCCCTCGTCCGGGGTGTTGGATGAGGTCAAGATCGTCCTGGCGATGCCGGCGGCATCGGTCATGGCGCTCTGCGGGGATACCTGGGCTGCGGTCGTCGATGGCGACTGGTCCAGAACCGTGAAGCTGACCGTGATCCCGGCTTTGGCCGGCTGCACGTGGGCCTCGACCTCACACTGGTGGTTGGCGTCTTGTATGGCCCCCGACATGATCTCCGTATCGTCCGCACTGCTGCTTTGCACAGTGCTGCCCTTGATGTACACGTCCTTGCTCGCACTCGCGCTCCCGCTGTCCGAGGAGCCGTCCGCATAGGTCACGGTGACCGTGTAGGTCACCGAGATCGGGTGGGTCTGCTTGGCCTGGTTCTCGGCGTAGCGCACCGTCACAAAGCTGTCCTGCGTCCCCCCGCCCGCGATCAGTTGGGCCGGTGCGTACGACCAGGCGTAGGCCTCCGATACGCCGGCCT
>CAYRFY010000904.1:0-2477 GCA_964423635.1 uncultured Armatimonadia bacterium
GAGGACCGTTGATGCCGCGCAGCGGCGTCGCCTAGCGACGGGCTTCAGCCCGTCGAGCTTGACCATCGGCGCGGCACCCCATCATCATCATCGGTCTCCGCCCCCGGCGACTCGTGAACTCTACAGCTCCACCTGCACCACCGCCGCTTCCCGCCGCCTCGGGTCCTCCGTGACAGTCAGCCGCAGGAGCCGTCCCTGCTCCTCGACCCGCCATCCCGCCGGGCCGTCATCCCGTGCGCGCGCCGCCCCGTTCACGAGCACGCTCCTCGGCGCCCGCGCCAGGTGCACCGACAATTCCCAACGCCGGACCTCCGGCATCCCCTCGTACCCGCCCTCCCGCGCGCCGATGGTGAGCACCACCTCGCGCTCCGTGACCTTGCTCTGAATGCGTGTCACCGCCACCTGTCCCTCCAGGTAGGCCGGAGTCAGGCCGTCGTCCTCGTACAGGGTGAACTCCCCGTCGCTGCCGGCGAAGACCTCCAGACCCAGCGTCTCCATCGGCCTTTGCCCCACGTAGTCCACCTCCGGCCAGGTGGGGAGAATGGCGCCGGATTTGACGAACAGCGGCCCGCCCCTGCCCGCCGGGGGCTCGTAGCGAAGCTCCCGCGGCCCCCGCACGATCTCGCCCGTCCAGTAGTCGATCCACTCTCCCGCGGGCAGATAGATCGTGTCGGTGAAGGCGCAGGTCAGCAGGCTGTCTCCCAGCATGTACTGCAAAAGGAGGTTATCGCACTTGCGGTCCTCCGGGGCACACAGGGGCATGGCGCGCATCACCGGCAGGCCGCTGCGCGCCGCCACGTGCGCCGCCGAATACAGGTACGGCAAGAGCTTGTACCGCAGCCGGGCGTAGAAGCGGAAAGCCTCGTAGATGTCCGGGGACAGGAACCACGGCTGGTTGTACTGGTGCCAGCACAGGATCTGCGACCACGGCTGCAGGAACCCGAAGTGCATGCCCGGCAAGTTCCACACCTGCATGTCGCAGCTCGTGTTCGAGTGCCCCGACAGTCCGTGGTTGAGCAGTGAGGCCAACGGCTTCTCACTGCCCCCGGTGTCGCCCGCCCACGTGGCGGCATACTGCTGCACCCCGGCATAGCCCCCGGCGGTGTAGACCATGGCCCTTTGGCCACAGTGCTCGGTGAAGCCCCGGCTCATCTGCTTGGCCAAGAGCAGCGGATACAGATTGTGCATCTCCTCGTCGGCCATCCCATTGTGCCAGCGCCGGTCGGGATGGAAGCAGACCTGGTTGGCGCCATCCATCTTGAACGCCCGGGCGCCATTGTCCACGAACTTGCGCAGGTGCGAGAACCACGGCTCGCCGGGGCGGGTGATGCCGTCTTGGTGCACCGCGGTGAAGTGCGGGTCGCGGATGATGTCTTCCTCATACCGATCATCCGCCACCGTGTCGGCCTCCGCCGCCCTGTCCGGGCCGTCGAGCATCCGCTCCTCGTGCTCGCTCAGGTCGTAGTCGCAGCAGAGCCACAGGCTGAGCTTGAAGCCCATGTTGTCCAGGGCCTTAGTGAACCCGCCGGGCCGCTGGTGGGGCATCCAGAAGGGCTCGTGGAAGCGTTCGGTGCTCCACTGCTTGTCCACCGTGAAGTCGTAGTGCTTCTCCATCCAGTCCGGCTCGAGGCCGATCACATCGCAGGGGATGCCCTCGCGCCGGAACATGAGCGCCTCATAAAGCACGTCCCGGGCCCGCACGCCGCGCTCGTCGCAGACCCAGGTCAGGCCGTAGGCCCACTGGGGCAGCAAAGCCGGCCGGCCGCTGAGCCGGGTGTACTGATCCAGCAGCTCGGGCAGCGAGTCTCCGGCGAAGAGGTAGAAGTCCAGCGCCCCGTGGCGGGAGTGGATGCGGAGTGTGTCGGGGTCGGTGGCGCCGATGTCCCAGTGGTGGAACCAGGTGGTGTTGACAAGTACCGCCCAGCCGCCGGTGCTCATCAGGAACGGAATCGGCGCATAGGCCGCCACATTCCGCAGCACCATGTCGGCCTTGTGCCCGCGCTTGTCCAGCCGGTCGCGACTCTCATCCCCCAGGCCGTAGAGCCGCTCCTCGGCGTCCAGGGCGATACTCAGAGAGAACCCGTCGCCCCCGGCCGCACTGGAGGTGCAGCGGGCCAGCGCTTCGCCGTCGGCGCCAAGGAGCACGCCGAAGCCGTCCGCCCGCCTGACCGCCAGGGTCGCCTCACCCGTCGAGAAGCGCACGGATCCTTCGGCCTCGGTGGTCTGACTCTCCACAGGGGGAAAGTCGGACTTGATGATGCCATAGCGGTTGAGCGCGCCCTCGGACGGATGCTCCGCGGGGCCGATGCGAACGCGGAACACCTGCGGGGTCACCACATCGACCCAGGCGGTAAGGCCGCATTCGAGGACGATGGCATGGGGCTGAGCCGAGGGGTTGGACATCGCTATGACCTCCCGGAGAACAGGCGAATGTGGCGGCGAGAGCACCGCCACATTCGCGGAGGGTCGAGGGGAGA
>CAYRFY010000905.1:0-2472 GCA_964423635.1 uncultured Armatimonadia bacterium
GGCGGGCAGTACGTCTTGTTCCACTCGCCTGAGAACGGGATCGGGGTCAAGCGTTCACCGGACCTGGTAACCTGGACGGACGAGGGGCTGCTTGTGCTGGGGCAGGCCGACTGGCCCTGGGCGCGGGGCCGGCTGACGGCGGGCTTCGTCCTCGACCTGCGCCACGATAGGCGTGTCGGCAAGGCGCTGCTGTTCTTCCACGGCAGCGGCCCGGAGGATGAGCGCACCATGTTCGATACCCACGCCAGTCTGGGACTGGCCTGGAGCGAGGACCTGAGACACTGGGAATGGCCGGGGAAGTGAGGTGGGCGGGCGGTGCCGTTCCTGGAGCCGCACGCGGCCAGCCAGCATGCCGTTGGCGCCGTCCTCCGAACGTCGCGGCGGGCTGATCCCGCTCGGCGGGACTACAGGCGCCCTGCGGGACGAGTAAGGGAGATGGGGGCGGCCCGAAGGGCCGGGGGGTGAGGCGCCGCTGCCGTTCGCCCGGCGGGCTTCCCCCCCCGCAAGCGGTCTGCAGCTCACATTATGCATGAACGCACTGGGGCCGCATTTCGCCATTCCCGCGTCCGGAACGGTCGAAGTACTGCCGTTCTCCCCCCTCCTCCCGTCTCCGCCGGCCGTTTGGCGGAGTAAGGGAGAGGGGGGCTGGGGGGGTGAGGCGACGTGAATCGGCGCCTGCCCGGAACCTGCATAATCTGAGTGCGGGACCGCCCGAATCTCCCTCAAGCGGCTCGCAGAGCCGCCGAGAGGCGACGGCGGCACCATCGCCCACACTGCCACACGAAAGCGAGATGAGCCCGATGAGGTGTACCCGCCACAGGAAGACACGATGGAGCTTGGTGGCTTGCGGCGCACTACTGCTGTCCGCCGCTCTCCCATTGCCGGCTCAGGACGCCGAGACCGAAACCAAGGAGCAGCGCGACGCCCGCATGGCCTGGTGGCGCGAGGCGCGCTTTGGCATGTTCATCCACTGGGGCCTGTACGCCGTGCCCGCCGGGACATGGGAGGGCAAGCAGATCGGCGGCATCGGTGAGTGGATCATGCACCATGCCAAGATCCCCGTGGCCGACTACGCCGCCCTGGCCCGGGAGTTCAACCCCGTGAAGTTCGATGCCGACGAATGGGTCTCTTTGGCCAAGGCGGCCGGGATGAAGTACATCATCATCACCTCCAAGCACCACGACGGCTTCGCCATGTTCGACTCAGACGCCACCGACTACAACATCCACGATGCCACGCCTTTCAAGCGCGACCCGCTCAAGGAGCTGGCCGCGGCCTGCGAGCGCCGGGGGATCAGGCTGGGGTTCTATTACTCCCAGGCCCAGGACTGGCACCATCGCGGGGGCGCGGCGGCCGGGGGCCACTGGGACCCGGCGCAGGACGGCGACATGGACGCCTATGTCCGCGACATCGCCGTCCCCCAGGTGCGGGAGTTGCTCACCAACTACGGCAAGGTCGCCGTCCTGTGGTGGGACACGCCGGTGGACATGACCCGTGAGCAGGCGGACACGCTGGTACCCCTACTCGACTTGCAGCCCGGCATCATCACCAATAACCGTCTCGGCGTCTACCCGGGCGATACCGACACGCCCGAGCAGTTCATCCCCGCCACCGGTATGGGCAACCGTGACTGGGAAACCTGCATGACGATCAATGACACCTGGGGCTACAAGTCCTACGACCAGAACTGGAAGCCCGCCGCCACCCTTATCCGCAACCTCATCGACATCGCGTCCAAGGGCGGCAACTACCTGCTCAATGTGGGCCCCACCGCCGAGGGCGTCATCCCTGAGCCCAGCGTGGAGCGTCTGAAGGCGGTAGGGGAGTGGATGGCGGTGAACGGTGAGGCGATCTACGCCACCACCGCGAGCCCCTTCAGGCAGCTCGGGTTCGGCCGCTGCACGCGCAAGGGAAACAGGCTGTACCTGCACGTGTTCGAGCGCCCGCAGGACGGCAGGCTCGTACTGCCGCTGAGCAGCAAAGTCGCCGGCGCTCATCTGCTCGTGGCTCCCGACCAGGCGCTGGCTGTGGAGAACTCCCCTCAGGGCGTGGGCATCGCCCTGCCCGAAGCACTCCCGGACCCGGTTGCCACGGTGGTCGTGGTGCAACTGGACGGCGAGCCCGAGGTGATCGTGGTTCCGGTGCGGCAGGGCGAGGACGGAGTGCTTAAGCTCTCGGCGATCGACGCCGAGATCGTCGGCGGCGGCGCCCGACTTGAGGGCGAAGGCGAGCCCAATGTGGGCTACTGGACCAATGCCGCGGACTTCGTCACCTGGAATGCCGAGATCCAAAGGCCCGGGGTGTTCGAGATCACCGCGGCGATCGCCTGCGAGCCCGGCTCCGAGGGGAGCATCTACGCGGTGGGCATCGGTGAGCAGTCCTGGTGGGGCAAAGTGGAGCCCACGAAGAGCTGGAAGGACTACACCACGGTCACGCTGGGAACGGTGCACATCGCTCAGGCCGGGAAGATCA
>CAYRFY010000906.1:0-2465 GCA_964423635.1 uncultured Armatimonadia bacterium
CTGAAGCAGCCCCTCAGCCACCTCGAGCCGGCGGTCCTCCAGGTCCTGAGCCCGGTACCGGTACGCCTTGACCACCGAGACGATGCCCATCACCACCCCGGCCAGCAGGAGCACGGCAAAGAGCGCCACCAAAGCCAGCAACTCCGCGATCCCCGTCACGATGATCGCGATGAACGACACGGCCGCGGTCAGCCAGGATCCCACCGACCACTTGGTCCACCGGGCCTTCTGCCGGGCCATTTCCTGGTCCTGTGCGCGCAGCCCGCGCAGGGTGTCTCGCAGTTGCAGCACCGTTCCCGACTGGGCTAGAGCTTTCGGCATGGCCATCGCCTCCAGGTGATGCCGATTGGCCGACGGGCTACTGCGCCCCGGCTCTGGGTACGAACTTCACCGCATCCGCCACGACGTTCCCGGCGGCCGCATTGCTCAGCGATACCGTGGCGGTGTCACCAAACAGGTACGTCCCCAGCAACTGCCACCCGTCGGTCCCCGTGGTCTGGTCCACGTTCACCCTCTCCTGCCCATTGGCATGGGTGACGACGTAGCCCGCGTCCGTGGCGTGGTCGCCGTTGGGGTCGGGGCCGTAGAAGACGTGGACATCGTACATCCCCGGCGCCGGCAGCGCGACGGTCCACGTCGCCCGACAGCTACCATCGCCCTTCGCCGCCCACACCGCTCTGCCCTGCATGTAGCGGTCATCGGAGACGGGGGTCCAGGCTCCCTCCGTGACAAAGGCCGGCGGCCCCTGGAGATCATCGACGGCGGCGGCTCCCTGCTCCACCGCGATGGGCCGAAGGCCGGTCACGTTCAGGCCGATCTGTACATCACCTGCGCTGTGGTTATCGACCTGTACCTTGCCGGCGAAGTGGTTGCCGTAGATCGCCGCCGAGCCCACCTCCGGACCCAGGCGTATGCCCGGCGCCCGGGCCGAGAACCGACATCCGGAGACGGTCAGGTCACCCGACCGGCAGTCCAGGGCGAATGAGCCCTCTCCGCCTCGGTCCCAATGCATGAAGTGACACTGGGAGAAGCTCGTGGCCCCCTTGCCGTCCATCTGAGCGATCTGATGGGCGGGGCCCCAGAAGGCGCAGTTGGAGAACTGCACCAGCCCCGTATTGCCGGGCGCCACGACGACCTCGGTGGGCTCGGGTTCGAGGAAGCTCACGAACTCGCCGTTGGTGATCAGTAGCCCGATGCCCTGGCATTGGTCCACCTGCACCGCCACGTTGGTCGCGTCGGCGCCGATGCCCAGGAAGTTACCGTTGCAGGCCCCACTCTCCGTCTGCCGGAACCGATAGCCCACCTTGTACCCGAAACAGAAGGTGTTCAGCACATACTCCCAGTCCGTGCGCCCAAACACGAAGGCCTCACCGTGCTCGCGCAGGAACTCCGGGACCTGCGTCTTGCTGTCCCAACTCCAGAAGGGCCAGAAGTGCACGTTCTCGATGCGGCCCACATCATAGCACTTGTCCACGGAGATGCCCGTCTTCAGGGGCTGGCCGTAGAGGTTACGGATGTAGTGCCGGCCGCTGTTGCGGGTGGCGAAGTCCACCGCCTTGTACGGGTTGACCATCAGCACATCCACGATGGACGGATTGTCCGCACCCAGGCACGCCACGCACCACGGGTAGGGCACGATGGCGTTCTTGTCCTGCCCGGGGTAGAAGATCGTCAGGCCCTTGAGGGTGGCATTCAGGCCGAGGCTGATGAAGGCCGGGCCTTCCTCGGTCCCGTGGCCCTCCTCGGGGAGCAGCGTGGTGCCCTTGAACTGCGTCCAGGCCGTGGGGGCGGTGAAGACGCCCTGCAGGGTGACGTTGTCGGGGACGGTCAGATGCCCGGCGCAGCGGTAGTTCCCTCTGGGCAGCCAGACGATGCCGCCTTCCGCCTTCCCGGCGGCATCGAGGGCCGCCTGAATGGCCGCGGTGTCGTTGCTCTCCCCGTCTCCGAGCGCGCCGAAGTCCCGAGCATTGAGGGCCACCGGCGGTGCCAGATCTGCGGCCGGCTGGGCCAGAGCTATTCCGCAGGCCAGTAGTATCCCGAGACAGAGCATCTGCAGGTCCATGGTCAGATCTCTCCTTGGGCCGTAGCGGGTCGCGCATCGCGTCCGGGCCGAATGCGGCCGGGCGTTGCCTGAAGGTTCGGCCGGCGGGTGTCGGTGACCTGCTGGGGGGGAGTCGGCGAGTCTGCGGGTCGCGAGTCAACGGCAACGGCAACGGCAACGGCGTCAACGGCAATCAACTGCAACGGCACGTCGTAGCCGCTCACCGTTCGGTCACCGTGCCCGCGGGTCTCCAGGCCCGCAAGGTACGGCACACCCCAGACGCCGGTAGGTACCCACTGAACGGTCACCGTGCCTGCTGTGAGTCTGTGAGTCTGCGAGTCTGCGAGTCTCGAGTCAACGACAGTCAATGGCACAGACACGGTCGTAGCCGCTCACCGTTCGGTCACCGTGCCCGCGGGTCTCC
>CAYRFY010000907.1:0-2464 GCA_964423635.1 uncultured Armatimonadia bacterium
CGTACTGGTGGACTTCTGGGCCCCGTGGTGCGGCCCCTGCCGCATGGTGGGTCCGATTGTGGAGGCCCTCGCGGCCCGCTATGCTGGGAAGATTGAGGTGGGCAAGATCAACGTGGACGAGCAGCCCGGCCTGGCCACCAAGTACGGCATCCGCAGCATCCCGACGCTGATGATCTTCAAGGACGGAGAGGTGGCCGAGCGCACCCTGGGCGCCCAGCCCGAGAGCGCTCTGGCAAGCATGATCGACAAGGTGCTGGGCGGGTAGGTCGCCTGCGCCGGCGGACGGCGTCTTCACCCCCTGCCCCTCTCCTGTGCCGCTTTGCGGGAGCCAGTAGAGGGGTGAACGGCGACGGCCGCGGGCGATTGTCCGGCGGCAGACTGCGCATGACCACAAGTGGGCCGAGAGCCTCCACCTGTCTCAGAGGTGGAGGCTCTCGGCCCTGATGGGTTCTGGGCAACAGGGCGCCGCGCAGTCATTACTCGACAGGCGTCGGTCCGTCGTCGCTCCCGCCCTGCGGGACCGTTGACGCCGTCCACCGCTGACCCGCGACTCGTGACTCGCCGACTCGCCGACTCCCCCTGAACACTGGCGCCCCTTGGGTCGTCATATCGTAACGATGTGGCCGAGGGCCGGAAGCGCCGGATCTCGGTCAGGGAAGCATCGCACCGCCTGCGACACCTGTCGTGACCGCGCGGCCGCCCCCAGGGGCGGTCGCGGCTTGTCTCAATCGGGGAGCGCGCCCCGGGGAACACACGACGGGTCGCGGGCTGTTTAGTCAGACAGGACTTGGGAGAGTAAGCCGCGCGGGGCGGATCGCCCGGACAACGACGCGGCGGAGACTGAAGAGGAGGACGGATACTCGATGCGTAGCAACGAAGCCGGAGCCGGGAGACACTCCCATATTGTGATCATCCTGCTTAGCGTGATTGTCGGGGCCATGTTGGCAGGCGTGGCCATCTACTATCCCCGGGCACATGCGCCGGTGGCGGCTCAGCAGCCTGCGGGCTCCACGGGAGCGCCGTGGGAGGAGGCGTTCGTGTCGGTGGCGGACAAGACTTTGCCGTGCGTGGTGAGCATCGCCGTGGAGACCAGAGGTCCCGCGGGCGGCCCCACGGATCTGGGCGATCAGCTCAAGGATGACCCGCTGTTTGGGCCCTTCTTCCGCGATCTGGAGAAGAAGCGGGGCGAGCGGCAGGAGCAGCGCCCCCGGGGTCAGGGTCTGGGCTCCGGCTGGGTGTACAGCGAGGACGGCTATATCGTCACCAATTCGCATGTGGTCCGCGATGCGGAGAAGATCACCGTTCGGCTGCACGACAAGGAGCGGGATGACAAGGAGTATGCCGCCACGCTGGTGGGCACGGACCCCAAGACCGAGCTGGCGGTGATCAAGATCGAGGCGCCGCGGAAGCTGCCCACCCTGGCCCTGGGTGACAGCAAGAGTCTCAAGGTGGGCCGCTGGGTCATGGCCGTCGGCGCCCCGTTCCGTCTGGAGCAGACCGCGACGGTGGGGATCATCAGCGCCAAGGGGCGGTTCCTGCCGGGGCAGAGCGATGACATCCTCATCGGCGACGTGATCCAGACCGACGCCTCGATCAACCCGGGCAACAGCGGCGGTCCGCTGGTGGACCTGGCGGGCAATGTGATCGGGATCAATGTAGCCATCTACTCCAACCCGCTGACCCCCGGAAATGTGGGGATCGGGTTCGCCATCCCGGCGGAGACGGCGAAGGCCGTGGTACCGCAGCTCATCGAGAGCAAGAGGGTGGCCCGGGGCTGGCTGGGGATCGTCATTGAGGAAGCCGACGAGAACCTGCGCGACTTCCTGGGCGTGCCGGACGGCGGCATCATCGTGCAGGACATCACCGAGGGGGGGCCGGCGGCTAGCAGCGAGCTGAAGGTCGAGGACGTCGTGGTCGCCGTGGACGGCCAGCAGGTGCGAGACGCCTGGTCGCTGCAGAAGGCCATCGGTAACAGCAAGCCCGGCACCACGGTGACTTTGGATGTGGTTCGGGACAAGAAGCCCATCCAGGTGAAGGTGAAGCTGGGCGAGATGCCCGCCAAGTACACCGGTCTTGAGGAGAGCGGTGGCGCGGCGGAGCCGTTGGCCCAGGAGCACTCGGCCCTGGGTGTGACGGCGGAGACGCTGACGCCCGAGATGATCGAGCAGCTCAAGCCCGGGCGTAACGCAGCCGGCGTCTTGGTCACCGAGCTGGACCCCGAGGGGCCGGCGGTCGGAAAGCTGTTCCAGGGAGACATCATCACCCAGATCAACGGTGTGGCGATCAAGAGCCTCGAGGAGTACCAGACACAACTCAAGGCCGCACAGGGCACGGGGAGACAGTATGTGGTGGTCCGCCTGCTGCACCGGGACAGGAACGGCAAGTGGATGGCCAAGACGACCTCGATCGAGCCCGAGTGGTAGGCGACATTCCGTACCAGGCGCCCTGAACACGGGGGCCCCGG
>CAYRFY010000908.1:0-1705 GCA_964423635.1 uncultured Armatimonadia bacterium
CAAGCGTCGCAAGCTCGAGCTTGCGACGCCGACGCTGCAGAATGACAGAAACCGGGCCGGCCGGGCTTTTCGGCCGGACCTCTAGTGGCGGGGAGGCCGAGGGTGGCGCCGCCGGGCAGGTTGTCGCGGCCGACAACGTGAACCATACGCGGTGTGCAGGGCTTGCTACCGATCCAAGGCTACCGGTTAGGGAGAGAGACGTTCTTGGTAAACCATACCGCCGTCTGCATGCTGACCGCCATCTCGCTGCTGGGAGCATCCGCCGGCGGTGCTGCGCCACCCGAGCCTTCCCTGGACCTGGGCCTCTCGGGGCCGCAGGCTCTGCCCGCCGCCGGCGAGGGGTTCGTCGTGAGCGGAGAGTTCGCCGCCGGGCCCGACGGCCGTGCAGGCCTGGGCCTGGGCAAGGACTTCGGCCCGGCCATCCCGGCGGCGCCCTTTTGCGATAGCGCCGGGACCATCGCGTTCACGCTTTGGTATGCCGAGCCCCGGCCGGAGCACCGCCTTCAGAACCGGCACATCGTAACGCTGCGCATGGCGGACCGCGGGTTCCTGGGCTTCTACTTCATCCAGGCCGGTCGCCATCTGGAGATGTCCTACAAGCAGTTGCCGGAGTCCATCCGCCTGGTCACTCCCACGGCGCTGGAGCCCGGTCGGGCGTACCGTGCCGCCGTCACCTGGGACGGCGCGACGGTGGGCGTCTACCTGGACGGCCGGCTCGTGGGCGAGATGAAACAGGGCTTTGCCGCCACCTATCCGCCCTACGCCCGGCTGAACCTGGGGCCCTATCGCGACGGCTGGATCACCGCCGAGCCCTGGGGCGCCGAGGATGTCTTCATCCGCGACCTCAAGGTCTGGAAGGAAGCGCTGGACCCGCTGCAGATCGCGGCGGACGCCGGGATCGAGGTGGAAAGCGCCGAGGCGAGGTACCCGGCGTTCCTGGCGGTACCGCAGACCGAGGCCCCGACGCTGGATGGGAAGCTGGACGATCCGGCCTGGCAGAAGGCGGCGTCCTTCGTCACGCTCCTGGACGCCGTCCGGCCCGCCAGGTCACTGACCTACCCGGACAATCGTCCACTTCTGTGCCACGACGGAGAGAACCTGTACATCGGCTTTGAGACCCTGTTCCCCACCGGGGCCCGGATCGTGCCGGGCGCCGGGCGGGGGGAGGTCGAGCCCGAGGTGTGGCCCGACGAGTCCTTTGAGTTTCATGTGGAGGTGGAGGGCAGGCTCTACCGCTTCGCCGGGAACGCCGCCGGCGGCACCTGCGAAAGCCTCAACGGCGGCAGCGAGTTCGACGGAGACTGGCGGTACGTCTCGACGCTGGAGGTCCGTATCGACAACCGCCACCAGTGGCAGGGCGAGGTGGCCGTTCCCTTCGAGAGCATAGGAATCGCGGAGCCGCTGGGCCGGGACCTGAGGGTCAACTTCTGCCGCACCTGGCGCAGCCTGGATGAAGTGGGCATCACCCATCTGCTGGCGGTGAGCCAGAACTACTCCGACCGCGAGCACTTCGCTACTATCCGCCCGCTCGCCACGGCGGAGGGCGGCCTCGTCGGAGACACCGCGGACCCGTCGTTCGGCGACCTGAGGCAGCGGCTGACGGTGCACAGCGAGGCGGGCGGGGAGCTGAGCTACACCGTGCGGGCCGTGAACGCCTCGGGTGACGGCCCGGCGTTGGTGGAGCAGAAGATGGCGTTGGAGCCCG
>CAYRFY010000908.1:1715-2455 GCA_964423635.1 uncultured Armatimonadia bacterium
TCCTCCCTGGAGATCGATACCGCGCTCACTTCCGCCGGGGCTCAGTACCTGCTGTTCGAGCTCCGTCGGCCGCAGGGCGAGACGCTACTTCGTCAGCTCGTGCCCTTCGATCTCAGTGAGGACTACCTCGAGGTGACGCCGGTTTTCGGCTCAGGCCAGGTGCTCGTCAGGCCACGCCATACCATGCTTCTGGCCAAGCATCCCGCGGCCGTTCCAATGGTCCGCCTATTGGGGCCGGATGGAGCCGTGCTGAGCGAGCTGAGCATCGATTCCGACGAGCCGCGGACCCTGCCCTTCGACCCCCAGAGCCCTCCGGGGCGGTACGTGGCCGAGCTGGTCTCGACGGCGGGCGGGGAGGCCGAGGTGTTCACGGCTCGGAGGTTTTCCTACACCGGGCCCGGGGACTGGGAGCTGCCGCCGCTGGAGACCGTACCCCCGCCCTTTGAGCCTGTCCAGACGGTTCACGAGGGGCAGAGGATTCGCGCCACCGTGTGGGGGCGGGAGTATGGCTTTGACGACTCGCCATTGCCCGCGTCCATTCTCACCGGGGGGCGCGAGCTGCTGGCGGCTCCCGCGGCATTGACCGTGAACGGCTCGGCGGTGACCCCGGACGGCTGCGAGGTGCGGAGCGCTTCAGCACTGCGTCTGGACCTGGCGGGCAGCGGCGAGACCGACGCCTACGGCCTGCGGCAGGACTCGTGGCTGGAATACGACGGCGTGCTGGTCACCCGGATCGTCCT
>CAYRFY010000909.1:0-2454 GCA_964423635.1 uncultured Armatimonadia bacterium
CGGCCGGAGGGCATCCGGATCGAGAAGTCCCTGCGGCCAACCAGTGCCGCACGGCGGAAGTCATCCGACAACCTGCGCCAGAACTTGCACACCGGCTGGTTCGCCTGCCGCCACTCCTGCACCAGGGTGTTTGCCTCCTCTTCCGAGAAAACCAGCTTGCCCTTGGACTGTTTCTCGGTGTTCTCCCGGAACGCCACCTCCTGCACTCTCGTGCTCTTCGACAAGGGTGCCCCGGAGCCCATGGCGGAGATCCCCTTCCCGGACTCCTTCCGCATCGGCAACGTCTGGTGCATGATCGTGTTCGACCTCGACGCCGAGACCATCGAGTACGGGTACCGCATGGAGGGGCCTTTCGATCCCGTGGTGGGACATCGCTTCGATAGCTCCAAGATCCTGCTGGACCCGTACGCCAAAGCCGTCGGCGGCCGGGACCGCTGGGGACAGCCCCCGGACTGGGAAGACATCTTCCCCCACCGCGGCCGCATGGTGTTCGAGGATTTCGACTGGGAGGACGACCGGCCCCCGGAGCACCCCATGGAAGACCTCGTCATCTACGAGGCCCATGTGCGGAGCTTCACCGCCCACCCGTCTTCCGGCGCCAAGTACCCGGGCACCTTCGCCGCCCTGCGGGACAAGATCCCCTACCTCAAAGAGCTGGGGGTCAACTGCATCGAGCTGATGCCCATCTTCGAGTTCGATGAGTTCGAAAACAGCCGTCAGGACCCCACCACCGGCGAGACCCTCTACAACTACTGGGGCTACAGCACGGTGGCCTTCTTCGCCCCCAAGGCCGGCTATGCCGCCACGGGCCGCTTCGGCATGCAGGTGGATGAGCTCAAGACCCTCATCAAGGAGCTCCATGCCAACGGCATCGAGATCATCCTGGATGTGGTCTTCAACCACACCGCCGAGGGCAATGAGAAGGGGCCGACCATCTCCTTCCGCGGTCTGGACAACCAGACATACTACATGCTCACCCCGGAGGGGTACTATCTCAACTTCTCCGGCTGCGGCAATACGCTGAACTGCAATAACCCCATCGTGCGCAGCATGGTGCTGGATTGCCTGCGCTACTGGGCCGCCGACTATCATATCGACGGCTTCCGGTTCGATCTCGCCGCCATCCTCGGCCGCGACCCGTGGGGGGCTCCGTTGCCCAATCCGCCCCTGCTGGAGACCCTGGCCTTCGATCCCGTCCTGGGCAAGTGCAAGCTCATTGCCGAGGCCTGGGACGCCGGGGGCCTGTACCAGGTGGGCTCCTTCCCCGCCTACGGGCGCTGGGCCGAGTGGAACGGGAGGTTCCGCGACGACGTCAGGGGCTTCGTCAAGGGAGACGCCGGTCTTGTGCCCGCCCTGGCCCGTCGCATCAGCGGCTCTCCGGACCTGTACGAGGCCGGGGGGCGCGGGCCGACGGCCTCCATCAACTTCGTCACCTGCCACGACGGTTTCGTCCTCCACGACCTGTTCGCGTACAACGAGAAGCACAATGAGGCCAATGGCGAGGACAACCGCGACGGCAGTGACGACAACCTGAGCTGGAACTGCGGCGTCGAGGGCCCCACCGACGATCCGGCGATCCTCGCGCTGCGCCGCCGGCTACACAAGAACGCTCTGGCCATCCTGATGGTCAGCCGCGGGATGCCCATGGTGCTGATGGGAGACGAGGTCGCCCGCACCCAGCGGGGCAACAATAACACCTACTGCCAGGACAATGAGCTCAACTGGATGGACTGGTCCCTCGTCGAGACCAACGCGGACATCCTCGACTTCTCCAGGGGCATGATCGCCTTCCGCAACGCCCACCCTGTCCTGCGGCACCACACCCACCCCTGCGGAGAGGACTGCATGGGCAGCGGGTACCCGGAGATCTCCTGGCACGGCGTGCGTGCCTGGGAGCCCGACTGGTCGGAGAGCAGCAGGACCCTGGCGTTCATGCTCTGTGGCAAGCACGCCAAAGGCGGTGCCGTGGAGGACGATGACATCTACGTGGCCCTCAGCAGCCACCATGCGCCGCTGCGGTTCGAGACACCCCGGCTGCCGGAGGGACGCCGCTGGCACCTGGCGGTGAACACCTCGATGCCCTCGGGCGATGACATCCACGCGGTAGGCCAAGAGCCCGTGCTGGATGACCCCGGCGGCATCACCGTGGGTGCCTATTCGGTGGTCATCCTGGTCGGCCGCGCCATGGGTGTCCAGCGGCTCTAGAGCTCACATTATGCATGAACGCATTCGGGGCACATTTGGCCTCAGTCGCGCCCTTGACGGTCGCCGTAATGCTGTTCTCCCCCCTCCTCCCGTCTCCGTCAGCCGTTTGGCGGAGTAAGGGAGAGGGGGGCCGGGGGGGTGAGGCGACGTGAGTCGGCGCCTGCCCGAAACCTGCATAATCTGAGCTAGAGGTCCGGCCGAAAAGCCCGCCTTCGCCAAGAGTGTCATTCCGAGAGCGTCCGCTCCCGG
>CAYRFY010000910.1:0-2451 GCA_964423635.1 uncultured Armatimonadia bacterium
AAAGCAGGGGAGAAGCAGGGGAGAAGCAGGGGAAAAGCAGGGGAGAAGCAGGGGAAAAGCAGGGGAAAAGCAGGGGAAAAGCAGGCGGGGCAGCGGTCAGCCGTTGCCGTTCACCCCCTCCTCCCGTTTCGCCCGTCGTTTGGGCGAATAAGGGAGAGGGGGAGGGGGGTGAGGCGCCGTTGCCCGTTGCCGTACCGCCCCGTCAGGGCCGCGCGGCGGAAGCGACGCCGCCGTCATCGGCCCTATACCGGAGGTGCAGAACCCATGGAATGGCTGTTTCTCCAGAGATGGTCGCCGTACGTGGCGGGCGCCGGGATCGGTGCGTTGTGCTGGGTTGCCTTCCTGCTGTCCCAAAAGCCTCTGGCCAGCTCTACCACCTACGCCCGCACCGCCGGGATGCTCGAGCGGCTGCTGGGTGGCGTGCGGGTCTACCAGCGGGAGTTCTTCAAGCAGGTGCCGCCCGTTGTGGACTGGCAGTGGATGCTGGTGCTGGGGGTGTTCGTTGGCGGCCTGTGTGCCGCGGTACTGGGCGGCACGCTCCACCCGAGCTGGGTACCGCACCTGTGGGAACGCTGGGTAGGCGCCGCGCCGGCACTGCGCTGGTTGATCGCTCTCATCGGTGGGGTCATCATGGGCTTCGGAGCCCGCTGGGCCGACGGCTGTACCAGCGGTCACGGCATCAGCGGCACCCTGCAACTGTCGGTGAGCTCGTGGATCGCGACCCTCTGCTTCTTCGCCGGCGGCATCGCCACCGCGGTGCTACTCTTCGCGGGACGATAGGAGGCCGTGCAATGCTGGAGAAGCTTCATGCCGATAAGGACAAGCAGCTCATCCTCGGTCTTTTGCTGGGCATCTGCTTCGGCTTCCTGCTGCAGCGCAGCGGCGTCACCCACTACGATGTGATACTCAGCCAGCTCCTGCTGCGGGACTTCACCGTGGTGAAGGTGATGCTCACGGCGGTCGTGGTGGGCATGGTCGGTGTCCACGCGCTCCGCAGCCTCGGAGTAGTGGAACTGCACCTGAAGTCGGGCTCCATCGGGTCCACGGTGATCGGCGGGCTGATCTTCGGCGTCGGCTTCGGCCTCCTGGGCTACTGCCCGGGGACCGCCGCGGCCGCCGCGGGCCAGGGTTCTTTGGATGCGCTGTTCGGCGGCATCGTGGGGATCATCCTGGGCTCCTGGCTCTTCGCACTCGCCTACCCGAAGCTGTCCCGGGGCATCCTCAAGATGGGCGATCTGGGCGACATCACGATCCCCCGGCTCTTGGGGGTGGACCCCTGGTTCATCGTGGTGCCCGTGGCCGGGCTGATCATCGGTCTACTCGCCTGGCTGGAGTCGGCGGGGCTGTAGGTGATGCCGTTCACCTCGCTATCACGTGGGGCCCTGCCCCGGCGTGCCTCCGCGGGACGTGCTCCCGTGGGCACGCCGGTTGCAGCGTCCCTCTCACGAGGTGATCGCCCATGAAGCCACTTGCCGCCCTCCTCGCGGTCCTGTGCGCCGGCGCCGTCAGCGCCGAGGAGCTGCCCTCCGTCTCCGGCTACTACGAGGGGACGGTGCGTTACTCGGCGGAGTACTTCCGAGATCGACAGTACACCAGTATGGCGCTGGGCTGTGAGTCCGACTTCTGGTTCGTGGTGGATGAAGAGGGGAATCTCACCGGTGCCGGCGATGCGTTCTACGACTTCTCCTTCTCGGTGGCATGGGACATGGCCACGAGTGTGGGGATATCCGTCATGAACGTGTTGGGCGCCTCGGTCGATCCGCAAGTGACGCTGACCTTGGACCCCTCCACGGTCCATCAGCGCTACTACCTGACCGGAAACGTTCAGTCTCCTCCGGAGCCAGGGGCCCCGGGCGAGCTGCTGCTGCGCTTCTCATGGACCGCTCCCGACGCCACGGCAGCTCAGGCGCCCGCACTGAAGCTGAACCTGGTGGGAACCGTCGGCGGTACGGTGGGGCTCAGCGCCGGAGGCGATGCCAATGCCGCGGGGAGTGTGGGGGTCTCCGGCGACCTGGGCTCCGTGCGGGAGACCATCACCTGGACGCCGGTGCCGCCTTTCGGCCAGGACGAAGCCAGGGTCACGCTGGGGCTGCGCTCCGACTGGGGGCCCTTCTCCGCCGACTTCCACTACGACGGTTCGGGCACCAGCGCCGCCACCGGTGTGGTGGTGGACTGGATCGCGGTGCAGAAGATCGACTTCGCCGCCCAAAGGGAGATCGCGCGTCTTAGAGCCAGAGTGGAGGAGCTCGAGCAAGGAGCGAGAGAGGGCGGGTAGGCGCTGAGCCCAACGGCGCCAAGAGGCGCGCTCATCTCAGGAGATCCCGGAACGCGTTCACAGGCATTCCGGCGTCGCGCACGTCCTCCAGGACGAAACCGGCACGCTGCAGTCTCACATGATGCACGAACGCACGGGAGCCATATTTCGCCATTTTCGCGTCCGGAACGGTCGAA
>CAYRFY010000911.1:0-1078 GCA_964423635.1 uncultured Armatimonadia bacterium
GGCTGTGTGACGCCGCTGCGCGGCGCCGGGCGGTCCTTCGGACCTGACGACGACGGCCAACGGCCAGTTCTCTTCGTCGGTGCGGTCGACTTCCCCCCACCCACAAGCGTTCCTGCTCAGCGCGATCGCCAGATTCTCCCGGCAAGCGGCTCCGCGAGCCGCCGGGAGATGTGGAATGGAGGACGGCACGGGGCGCTAAACACATACTAGCGAGATAGCGAAGAATCCCTTTGAATGCCAGGGGATTCCTCGAGCTGCTCTTGCCGGGAGCGGACGCTCTCAGAATGACACTCTTGGCGAAGGCGGGCTTTTCGGCCGCGCTTCTAGGCCAGCGTCTTGAGGATATCGGCCCGGCTGATCACGCCCCACAGGGTGCCGTCCGGCTTGAGGACGATGGCCCGCTTGACCTTGCGCGAGGTCAGCAGCTCGGCGGCCTCTCGCGGCGTGGCGTCCGGGCCGATGGCCACGATCTCCTGTGTCATCACCGTCTTCACGTTGGTGCTGCGTCGGACCAACAGCACATCCGCCTCCGTGACGACACCCTCGACCATGCACTTGTCGTCGATCACCGGCAGCCCGCTCACCTTATGCTTGACCATGAGCGCGATCGCGTCGGCGACCTTGTCCGTGGGGGCGCAGGTTACCACCTTGCTGCCCTGGGTCATGATGTCCTTGACCGTCACTTTGCTCGCCATCGCGTGACTGGAGCCTCCGATCGCGACGCACGGCGACTGCGGACAGGCGGCGGGCCGGCGCAAACTCCGGGCACAGAATATGGGCATCATTCCGCATCCCTCGCTCTGCTCCTTCTCCTCAGCATACCACTTGATTATTGGTCTATCTGAGCAATTCCTGAGTTTATTATTGTCTTATATTGCATAGGAGTTGATCCTACGCGAGAGCGTCGCCCTGCCTGTAGGTGCCAACGAGGTGATCGGCTCGCGGAGGCGAACCTCACCGGCGAACCGAGCGCTCGAGGAGGGAGTACCGTCGATGAGCCATCGCGAGGAGATGGTCCAGGAGTTCTGCGAGCTGGTGCGCATCCCCAGTCTGTCCGGTAGAGAGGGCAGGGTGGCCG
>CAYRFY010000911.1:1088-1708 GCA_964423635.1 uncultured Armatimonadia bacterium
AGGTGCTGGCGGCCAAGCTCTCGGAAATGGGACTGACCGTGGAGTTCGACAGGGCCCACGAGGCCATCGGCGGGGAGGTGGGCAACCTCATCGCGAAGCTGCCGGCCCGCGATCCCGCCCGCCCCACTCTGATGCTGCAATCACACATGGATACCGTCGCTCCCGGCGAGGGGATCCGGCCCGTGGTGGCGGGCGATTGTATCACCAGCGCCGGCGACACGATTCTCGGTGCCGACGCCAAGGCCGGGGTCACCGTGATCCTCAGCGCGCTGCGACGAATCGTGGCTGAGGCGCCGGCCCACGGCGAGCTGCAGGTGGTGTTTTGCATCGCCGAGGAGACCGGACTGAACGGGGCGTTCAACCTGGATTACTCCCGGATCAGCCCCCGGTACGCCTTCGTATTCGATGGCGGGAAGGCCGCCGGGCGGATGACCACGGCGGCGCCCTCGGCATACAAGATCACCTACGAGGTGACCGGTCTTGCCGCCCACGCCGGAGTCAGGCCGGAGGCGGGGATCAACGCGATCCAGGCCGCGGCAAGCGGGATCGCCCGGATGAGGCTGGGCCGGATCGACCACGAGACCACGGCCAACATCGGCCTCATCGGCGGCGGGCAGGCG
>CAYRFY010000911.1:1718-2448 GCA_964423635.1 uncultured Armatimonadia bacterium
CGTCCCGGACCGTTGCACGATCAAGGGCGAAGCGCGCAGCCACGACGAGGACAAGCTGAGCACTCAGGTGGCGCATATGCAAATGTGCCTGGAGCATGCGGCAAAGGAGGCCGGGGCACGGCTGCTGGAACCACAGGTGGAGGCCTCCTACCGCTGCTTCTCGCTTTCGGAAGACGCGCCCGTGGTGCAGGTCGCCCGGCGCGCCGCGGAAGCCCTCGGCCTTGAGCCCAAGACAGAGATCGGCGGCGGCGGCAGCGACGCCAATGTGTTCAACGAGCACGGTATCCCGGCGGTTATCTGTGCCACAGGGAGCGAAGGCGCCCACACCCTGCAGGAGCGACTGGATATCGAGCAGTTCGTCAAGTGCGCCGACTGGCTGGTTGAGATCATCAAGACCGCGGAAAGCTGAGCTCTCGGCCTCCGGCCACTTCAGCGGCCGCCGAGCCGGGGCACAATGCGACCCGATCCGGGCATCATGCCCATCCACAGGGGTGTCACGTGAGTAATCCGTTCAGCGAGCCGGGCAGGTTTCTCAAGGGCAATTTGCACACACACACCACCAACTCCGACGGTCAACTGACACCCCAGGAAGTGGTGGACATGTACCGCGGGGCCGACTACGATTTCCTCGCCATCACCGACCACAACAAACTCACCTCCACCCGCGAGCTGGATACCGCCGGACTGGTGATGCTGAGCGGGATGGAGCTGCACCAGGGCCGGGGCGAAC
>CAYRFY010000912.1:0-2444 GCA_964423635.1 uncultured Armatimonadia bacterium
CGGACGTGGGAATGGCGAAATGTGCCCCCAGTGCGTTCATGCATAATGTGAGTGGGAAGCCCGCCCCACCGACGGCCGTTGGGCCGCCTCAACGCATGTGCGGTTGCAGTGATAGGATCGGTGCCACGGCAAGCCGGCGATCCCGCGGGGCGGGACGGTGGCCAACGGCTTGGTTGCGGCACCAGAGCTTGCTCCAGGCGTCAAGAACTGCGCCCATATGGCTGTGTAGAGGAGCATCCAAAGACCATGTCCTGTGGATTGACTTCCCCCATCCTGGTTGTCTCGCTCCTGGCATGGCCGGCCTTCTTGGCCTGCGCTCAGGACAACCTCTTCACCAATCCCGGCTTCGAGCGGCTCGATGACAAGGGACAGCCGGAGGGCTGGGCTCCTGTGGACTTCGGCACCGGCGGCAAGTTCACCGTGGGCACGGACGGCGGCCACACCGGCGATACCTACGCGGTGCTCTCAGCCACGGAGGACGAGAACCGAAGCTGCTGGCGGCAACAGGTCCTGTGGCCCAATGATGACCCGGGAGTAACCGTGAGCGGCTGGTACCGTACCCGGGGCGTGGCCGCGGGCGACGGCAAGGGGGCCTCCATCCGCTTCCTGTTCAACGACGATCCCAACAAGTGGCACCACCTCAAGCTGGAGACCGTGTTCTTCCCGCCCAGCGAACAGTGGCGGTTCGTCTCGACCACACTGGAACTCCCCGAGGGCACGCGGGCGGTGGTGATCGAGCTGTTCCACTGGTACACGCCGGGCGAGACCCACTGGGACGATGTGGCGATGCAGGTCGCCACCGCCGAGCAACTGGCGGCCATGCCACTGCCCCCGAGCATCGCGGTGGATCGCGAGCCTACTTTGGGCCGGAACCTCCCGTACTGTCCCGCAGACGGCGAGACGGTCACCCTCAACCCGCCGCCCTTCCGTTGGCTGCCCTCGGGTGCCGAGGCGACCTACCGGCTGCAGGTGGCCCGGAATGACCGTTTCGAGGGGGATAAGCCGATCGATCTGGAGGGCCTGCGATGGGCCTGCGAGATGCTGCCCGAGACGCTGGAGGCGGGCACCTGGTACTGGCGCTACGGCGTGGACCGCGGGCGGGCGGGGGTGGCGTGGAGTCGGGCGCGGCGGTTCGAGGTGCCCGCGGATGCCGATCCGTGGGCGTACCCGGCGCCGGAGGCGTTCGCCGTCCCGCAGCAGCGGCCACATCTGTTCTTCCGGCCCGAGGAGATGGGTGAGTACCGCCGGCGTGCGTCCGAGGGCGACCTGAAGTCCTACGCCGAGGGGCTGGTGCGCGCGACCAGGGGCTGGGCGGAGGATGAGCTGGTCTCCGAGCCGGACTTTCTCCCCGGCGGAGAGGCCCGCTCGCCGCAGTACGTGATCTACATCCGCACCACAAGGCCGCCGATGGACAGGATGGAGACCGCGGCCTTGGCCTACCTGCTCACCGGCGACGAGGCCTGCGGCGCGGAGGCCAAGAGGCGCCTCCTGCACTTCTTCTCCTGGGACCCCTCGGGCGCCACCTCGGTCTTCCACAATGACGAGCCGGCGATGTGGGTCATGATGCGGGGGGTCAGGGCCTACGACTGGACCTACGACCTGTTCACCGTGCAGGAGCGCGAGAAGGTGGAGGGCTCCATGCGGGTGCGGGCGGCGGACTTCTACAAGAAGCTCCGCGCCATGCCTTTCGAGAACAACCCCTTCGAGAGCCACGCCGGAAGGATCATCGGCTTCCTGGGCGAGGCCGCGCTGGAGTTTCACAACCAGTGGCCGGAGGCCCGGGAGTGGCTGCAGTACATCACCCGCATCTACTGGGGCGTCTACCCGGCCTGGGGCAAGGACGACGGAGGGTGGAACGAGGGGCCGGGGTACTGGAGCGCGTACATGAGCTTCGGCCTGCACTTCGTGGTCGCCCTGCAGCAGGCCACCGGGATTGACCTGTCGCAGCGTCCGTTCTTCCGCAATACGCCGTACTACCTGCTCTACCTCACCCCGCCTTTCAGCCAGATGGCCCCCTTCGGCGACGGGACGCAGTGGAAACCCAGCCGACCGGGGGCGCTGATGTACTGGTTCAGCACCCTGACGCAGGATCCGTACATCCGCTGGTACACCGAATCTTTGGGCCAGGGTTCTGGGGGCGGGCCGCTGGGGGTCGTGCTGAAGGATGACGGTCTGAAGGGACAGGCGCCGCTGGACCTGCCATTGGCCCGGCTGTTTCCCGGCGTCGGTCTGGCGGCCCTGCACACCAACCTGGCCGACGGCGCTGAGGACGTCGCCTTCCTCCTGCGCTCGTCGCCCTACGGAGCGGTGTCCCACGGCCACAATGACCAGAACTGCTTTGTCCTCGAAGCCTACGGCGAGGCGCTGGCGATCGCCTCGGGCTACTACAACTACTACGGCTCGCCGCACCACGACAAGTGGACGCGGCAGACGAAGGCCAAGTG
>CAYRFY010000913.1:0-2429 GCA_964423635.1 uncultured Armatimonadia bacterium
CGCGATCGGCGGCCGAAGCGACGATGGTGTTTCGCCTTCTTGCTCCGCGTCTCCTCCGGGCAAGGGCGCTGTGCCCGAGCCTCGTGCGGACACGGGGTCGCGGCCCCCAGAGGGCTCACCCGGGACTTGGTACCCAAACAAAACGCCGTCGGCATCTGTCAGAGCCGACGGCGTCATGAGGCGGATGGGTCCGGAGAGGGTCAACGCCCCTGTTCGGGGTCCCACAGGTTGTTCCATTGGCCCAGGTACGGCGCCAGGGCCTCACTGTACTGCAGTTCGTAGCCATTGGCCTTCTCGGAGGCCATGGCCTTGAAAGCCTTGGCCGGGACGATCCAGACCGCCCTCATGTCGGCCCAGATGCAGACGTACACGTCGGTCCTGTCGTCTCGTCCCGCCTGCCACCTGACATCTACACCCTCGCGCCTGGCGCTGAGGAACTGCACGGCAATCGGGCGAGGGACCGGGGCCGCGGAGTTATACAGGGAGCCAAACAGGATCCCGTCCAGGGCTAGCGTTTCGCCGGACCCATTCCCGGACGGCGCCGCTACGGGCTCGGCTGCAGGAGTCGGTTCCGGCGCGGGCTCAGGAGCGGGCTCGGCCGTCGGGGTCGGTTCCGGCGCGGGCTCAGGAGAGGGATCGGCGGCCGGAGTCGGCTCCGGTGCGGGGTCAGCAGAGAGTTCGGGCTCGGCCGTCGGGGTCGGCTCCTCGTCTGCCGGGCTTGTTGAGGTGGTTGAAGAACCCCGGGCCGGGGCGCCCGGTGCCCGTTTGGCCTCCAGGGACGACTTGAGCTCCAGCGTGGGCTCGACGGTCTCCGCGGTGTCGGGCTCCTCCTCTTCCGCTTCCTCTTCGTCCGTGCCGGGCTCCTGCGTCTGGGTACCCGCGAATTGCCCGAGCAAGAAGGACTTGTGCACCACGGTCTGCAGCGCCTCGGTGCCCTCCTTCTTGGCCGAAGCGGGGCATCCCAGCACGAACTGGATGAAGTCGGTGCCCTGGCCGTTGTGCCACAGGTTGGTGGTGAGTACCACCTCCATGTAGGTGGGCACTTTGTCCCCCAGCCGCTCCGACAGTGCGGCGATCATCTGCCCCGTGCCGGGTCCGGACATCGTGAACTTGACCGCATCGCGACCGAGTGCGAAGAAGTTGCCGAACTGCTCGGCGGCCACGCCCTGCTCTGAGAGAAACTGGGAGAAGGAGGCGGCGACCTGATCCAGGATGTACTGGCCCTCGCGGCGTGTACCGATGACATAGACCACGGCATCGCCTTCGCCGGTCTTCTTCTGCCAGGCCCCGAGAATGCTGCCGGCGAAGCGGTTGGGACTCTGTGGGCCTGCGAACTGGCTCCAGTCACGGATGGGGGACAGGTGGAGACGGAAGTCGTCGGCGCTGAGTTGGTCGGCTTCCTGGGCACATGCCGGGGGATACAGCATGAAGGCGGCTACAGCAATTAGAGCCATCTGACGCACGGGGAGCCCTCCTTGTGTGGCAGCCGATGTGACTGCACGCGCCCGGTGACGGGCGCGTGCAGTATGTAGGCTATCGCGGCGAGACGCGGCTGTCAACCGAGATCAGGGGTCGACCCAGTTGAACTTCTTGTACGCGCCGGTCTCGACCTTCTTGGTCACATGGGCATACGGAAGGGTCTTGTGGTTCTTGGTGACCCGGCACACCACGGTGTAGGTGGTGATGAAGTAGCTCTCGATCTTCCAGGGGTCGGCGACAATGCCCTTGAACCGCTCGTTGCGGTCCTCGCAGACCTGGTGATCGGGGAGGTTGCTGATCTTCACCCGGAGGTAGACCGGGAGGCGCGGCCGCTTGTCCTTGCGGACGCATCCCGGCGGGCACGGACCCTGCTGGTCATCGACGATGAAGGCCTTGCCCTGATGCGGAACGGTGACGTTCTCAACCAGCGTTGGGACATTGGCCGGGCGCGGCAGCCTGCCGTTGTTGAGCGCCCAGCTCGGCACGATGTCCTGCATGAACTCGTTCAGGGTTGCGGTGGCCGGAGCGTTGTTGGAGCCCAGGAAGTGGACGAGCACGACGTCCTTCTTGACGGCCTTGCACGGATCGACGACTTGCGTGACGCTGATGGGGTAGTCCGCGGTCTCAGCGATGGCCGGGACAAGACCCAAAAGCATGGCGGCGGCTACGAGCAGAAACGATAGGTGCGCAACTCTCATCAGCTAACCCTCCTTGAGGTGGTTGGGGCCGAAGCGTCGGGCCCGGTCTGCAAATCTGTCTAAACCTGTCGCTCCTATCCTGTGAGATACGCGACGCTCCCCCGCGTCGGTGCGTGACTTGTCAAGATCACCCGGCCCCAATTCACCCGTAGTGTACACGGCCCCTCTCGCAGCGTCAAGGCCCAACGGTGGCAATGTGAGCCTCTTGCGATAGGGCGCGTCGGCGGCCGGTGGCGGCGACGGTTGCTGCCC
>CAYRFY010000914.1:0-2428 GCA_964423635.1 uncultured Armatimonadia bacterium
GCCGTTCGCCGTAGCCCTCTCCTGAGCGGTGTTTGCGAAGGAGAGGGAAAGCGGGACGAAGGCCCGCAGGGAGCGGCGCCGTTGCCGTTGACGCCGTTTCTGTTGACGCCGTCCGCCGTTGACTCGCGACCCGCGACTCGCCGACTCGCGACTCGCCTCTACCCCACATGCTCCTGCTTGAGGACCACCCACACCGCGACATTGCTCAGCGTCCCGCTGGGCACTGCGTCGAGGTCGAGGCGGAGCAGGCCGTTGTCCGGCAGGGCTCCCAGCGCGCCGCTGGGAGCCGCCACCTGGGGGACGAGGTCGTTGCCGGCGCCAAGGGTCAGCTTCTCTCCGGCGCCGAACACCGAGGCCGCTGTGGAGCTGTTGGCCCCCACATGACAATCGACGGTGAGCGTGCCCGAGGTGCCGCTGTCCCCGGCGCAAAGGCCGATCCCAATCACTTCCGCCGCGCCGCACGCTTGGTAGGTGAGCACCCCCTCGGCAGGGCTGGGGGATTGCAGCAGGCAGGGCCCCAGGATCGCGATACTCCCGGGGCTTGCCAGCTTGTCGGTCGTCACCGCTGCATCCTCGATGTCCGCGGTGGAGACCTTCACTCCGCTGAGCCAGGCCGCCGGTGCATTGGCAAAGCCCATCTTCCATCTCCTCCTCCCGGTACTGGCCGCGGTACCGTACCCCGCGGCTAGAGCACGTCATTGCAGTCCAGCACCTGCGTTGCCGCGGAGTCCCACTTGCGGAAGCCCGCCCAGTAAGAGAAGGTCCAGACACTCACCTGGCGGGAGATGATCTTGTCTTGCTCCTGGAGAAAGCCGCCCCAGACGTACTTGCGCAGCGCCTGGCGGCTGTCGATGCCGACGCCCAGCCGGTCCACGTAGGCCGAGCCGCCGACGCCGCCGTTCCAGCGCAGGTACTTGACGGCCTTGGGGCCGGGGACGGAGAAGTTGCCGCCGAAGTCCCGGTAGCTGTCGGTCTTGAACTCCGCCAGATTGCTGATCAGGGCCAGATCGGTGTCGCCGAAGACCGCCTTGTCCAGGAGGTAGGGAGCGCCCATGTCGAAGTACCAGGAGATCAGGTCCGAGTAGGCGATGCTCCCGGCCCCGGCCACGTCGGTATCGGTGGCGTCGGTCTCCGCCGCGCCCATCGTCGTCCCGTCTCCGGCCACCAGCACATGCAGCGCCTGGTCGGTCTCGTCCACCGCCACCTGCGCGGCGATGCGCCGGATGTGGTGCCCCAGCGCATCCACCTTCTGGCTACCGATGGTCTCGTACGAGGCGTTGATCTGCCGGCCGTACTTGTGAAGTGCGATGGTGCTGTCGCTGAAAGTCAGCGTGACGCGCGGAAGCTCCGCGCCCTCGCCGATGACCCGCAGCTCTCGCTCGCGCTCGGGGGTGCTGTCGTACAGCGCCGTGACCCTGGAGCTGTCCACCTGCTCGGTGCCGAAAACCAGGTCCTGCACCAGCCCATTAGCGATCAGGCCCGCCTGGATCTCGGTCTCGATCCAGGCCGGGAACAGCGAGGTCAGGGAGGTATTGGTATAGAAGTCCTGCACCGCCGTGATGCTCTGTCCGTGCTGCTTTTCGTACCAGGCCAGTTGGCTGGCCAGGGCCGCGCGGCCCCGGGCCCACTGGCGCACCGGGTGCTCGCCGTCGGCGAAGTGCGCGAAGTCCGCCGGGTCCTTGCCGTGCTGGGTGTAGAACCGGCTCTCGGCGGCCTCCACCAGCTCCTCGGGGACGGGGTCGCGCTCGGCCAGCAATAGCGGCGCCGGCTTCCGCGCCGCCCGTGCCTCGGCGTAGAATCCGTCGTCCACCTTGATCGTCGGTTCCGGAACCATGACCGTCTTCATCTGGCCACCGCCTCCTACTGTGCCAGGAACTGGCACTTGCCCGTTGTCGGATAGTCCACCGCCACGCAGACCGCCTTGCGCGTACTTGCCGTCGCCGTCCCGCTGCCGGTCACCGTATTGCCCGTCGCCTTCACCGGATACTGTCCGCGCGCCAGCGCTCCCGAGTAGTCGGCCTCAAAGGCCTTGCTGTAGCCGAACAGTTGCACGGTGGCGACACTGCGGTCCTCGGCCAGGTCCTTGACCACACCCGCCACCGTCAGGTCGGTGCCGGCGGCGCAGGAGCCGACCGACCAGTTGCTCGAGGTGCTCAGGCCGACGATCGCGCCCACGCTCACCGCGTTCCGGTACGCCGAGACCACATTGAAGGCCGCCACCAGCGCCGTGCCCATCGGGCCCCCCACACTGCGTATTGCCATCTGCCATCACCCCACTTACGAGTGAGCCGGCGCGCCCGGCCGATCCGGGTCCCGCCGGCATCTTGAATCCTCCCGCCCTCACGACCGCACCCTCGCCCTCCCCCGCTGCCGCCGTTCTCCGCCGTCCTCTCTTCCGCCGTTGCCGTTCTCCGTGGAACTCCGTGCT
>CAYRFY010000915.1:0-2426 GCA_964423635.1 uncultured Armatimonadia bacterium
TTCACGAACGGCCTGATCGCGACCCCAGAACTTGATTCATCTATACAGAAGTCGGTGCATATAGGCATCTATAGTGCCGGGAGGCTGGCGGCGGCGATGGCCTGGCCGACGCGGCGGAGCTTCTCGTTGGGCAGCATCATTTCAAGTTTCTCGGCGACCTCGGGGAACTCCCGGTCGATGACGCCCTGGGCCTGCTGCAGGATGATGTCGCCGCCCTCGCCGGTGGTGACGCGGCCGAGGATCAGCATCTTCTCGATGTCATAGTAGTCCGCGTAGTGGGCGATGGTGTAGCCCAGGCAGATGCCGATGCTGTCGTAGATCTTGCGCACCTGCTCATTGCCCTGTTTCATCCAGGCCTGGACGTCCTCGAGGCGTTCGGGGACGGAGCGGGCCTCGTCGAACTGGAGGCCGGCGGCGGCGGCGAGGCGCATGACGCCCTGCTGGCAGAAGAACTGCACGCCACAGCCGATATCGCCGGACCATTCGTCCACCGGCGCATTGGGGTGGAAGTCGACGGGAGCGAAGGCCAGCTCATTGAGCCAGCCGGTGATATTGCCTTCGGGAGTGACGTAGCCGGCGGCCTCGGAAGAGCCCATCGCCACGCCCAATACGGCATTGGCCTCCAATGACATCGAGCCGGCGAGTGCCGTGACCTCACCGTCATTGACGACGACGAGGGGCACGCCGAACTCCTTGCCCAGGTGCTCGAAGATCGGCTTGATGTGGGCCTCGAAATCGGGCTTGGGGATGCCGCGGAAGAGGGAGGCCACCATGGCGCGGTTATTGATGTAGACGCCGGCGGCGCTGCCGCCGATGGCGTCGACTTTGGGCATGTGGTCGATGGCGCGCTGGATCGAGTGCTTGATGCCCTCGTACTGATAGCGCCAGTCCGTGGCGCTCTTGGGGTCCCAGGGGACTTCCTCGGTGAACACGTCTTCGCCGTCGATGACGGCGCTGGTCTTGCGGTCGCTGGCGCCGAGGTCGAAGCCGACGCGGCAGCCGTCCAGGTGGCGGCCGAGGGGTGCCGAGGTCTCGCTGGTGCCCGGCACGCTCTCGGCGTCGGTGATCTCGACGGTGAAGTCGTGCTCGTAGACGGTCTGACCCATGAAGTCGTAGTCAAAGGCCCGCTTGCCGGTGGGCGAATAGACCTGCTTGATGTGCTCGCCGATCTCTTTGGGTCCGCCGATGATGGCTTTCCAGCCCCCGCGCTGCCAGAGCAGGAACTTGAGGAGGCGCTCGGCGTAGGTGAGATTGGCGGCGGCCAGTTCGGCGTCGGAGGCGAACACTTCGGTCTCGTAGGTAGAGACGGAGCCATCGCCGCGGACGAGTGCCACGCGCATCGGCACCGCCTTGCCGGAGGCCTTGACGGCTTTGGAGAACGCCCGATTGCCCAGGACGGCGGGCCGGAAATCATCGTGCAGCGGCGGTACGCTCTGGGGCCGGACGAGCAGAAGTTCGTGTCTCATGGATCAAGCTCCCATCTGGAGGG
This sequence comes from uncultured Armatimonadia bacterium, assembly GCA_964423635.1. Lineage (GTDB taxonomy): Bacteria > Armatimonadota > Zipacnadia > Zipacnadales > JABUFB01 > CAYRFY01. The sequence continues at coordinate 1,490 of CAYRFY010000915.1, forward strand.
TCTGCAACGGCAATCTATCACGTTTCAAAGGCTACAAGAGGCGTGCGGGGAAGTCAAGCAGGGAGAGGGGGGAACGGCGGGAACGGCCGTGGCGCGGGGCGCGTGGTTCGTGGCGCGAAACGGCAAACGGCGCCTGCCGCTGTGTAGGGCGCGGGCCTGTACGGCGCCGCCGTTGTCCTTGCGCCGTTTGTCGGTCAGCCCCGTCAGGGGCCCAACACAAACAGGCGGGGGCGTGAGAGCCTGTCGGCTAAGTCAATTGGGCCGCCTACGTGCCTCGTTGCCATAGCTCGGAACGCGTAGGAAGAGTGTCGTCATGATCTTGCAGACGTGTTCTCGCCGCATTGAGGACGCGTTTACCCGCGGGACGTCACCCGCCCGCTCCTACCCGAGGGCGCGAAGGGACTTTACCGACAGGCTCGTGAGCCCCCGTTCTGGGGCCCGGTGGGACCTAGAGCCCCGGAGGGGCGACACAGTAGTCGGCGTCCCGCAAGGCGGAGTGCCGCCCCTCCGGGGCTCAGGGACGGTGGCGGCACCTCGACGGGGGCTTACGCCCCCGCCTGATTGTGTGTCGCCCGCCGATCCTGCGGATCGGTTCGGGCTCAACGGCGAACGACGCTTCCCGACCGATGGTGGGCGGAACCGGGGCGCGGAACGGCCGTGGCGCGGGGTTCGTGGCGCGAAACGGCGGGAACGGCCGTGGCGCGGGGCGCGTGGTTCGTGCCCCGAAACGGCAAACGGCGCCTGCCGCTGTGTAGGGCGCGGGCCTGTACCGCGCCGCCGTTGTCGTTGCGCCGTTTGTCCGTCAGCCCCGTCAGGGGCCCAACACAAACAGGCGGGGGCGCGAGCCCCCGTTCCGGCGCCCGGCGGGACCCAGAGCCCCGGAGGGGCGACACAGTAGTCGGCGTCCCGCAAGGCGGAGTGCCGCCCCTCCGGGGCT
>CAYRFY010000916.1:0-2420 GCA_964423635.1 uncultured Armatimonadia bacterium
TTAGAAAGTCAGGAGGCTCATGATCGCGATGACGACCAGCAGTTCGATCAGTGTGAAGCCCGTCCTGCGCGCAAGCATCATTGTCCCTCCGTGCCTCCGGGGCTGGCCTATCCGGCGGTGGTCGCGCCGTAGCCTCACATTAGCGCACAGCGGCCCGGCGCGATATGGACAATCCTGCTTGGGCATGCAATAGCTTGCTCAGTGTCTCTCCAGCGGACCGGCGGGGTCAGGACCGGTGGCCGGCCAGGAGCGAGGCCCGGTACTCCGTGGGAGGGACGCCTGTGGCGCGGCGGAAGACCTGGCTGAAGTAGAGGGGGTCTGCAAAGCCCACCAGCCCGGCCACCGCGTAGACGGGCAGATCCGTCTGCAGCAGTTCGCGGGCGGCGTTGATCCGCACCTGGGTCAAGTACTGGACGATCGTGCTGCCCGTCTCCCGCTTGAACTGCCGGCTCAGGTGGGACTGACTGACGAACAGGTTCTCGGCCAGTCGCGCGAGACTGATCTCCTCGGAGTAGCGGGCGTGGATGAACTCCTTGGCCGCCGCCACCACTTTGGCCTGACCGCCGGAGTGCGACGCCGGCTCCTCGGGCGCCGCCGGAGACAGCTCGGGCACCACGGGACAGCGCAGGGCCGTGGCCAGGAGCGCCAGCAGACAGGCCTGCACCATCACCTCGTCCGCCGGGCTCCGGGCGGGGAGTTCGGAGAGTAGACGCCGGATCAGGTTCGTGACCAGCGCGTCGGCCAGAAACACCGACCGACAGACCTCGTACATGTCGCCGGCTATCTGCATCATCAGCATCGTGGCGCCCTGGGGATGGCCGGTGATCCACAGCGAGGTGGGCCGAGGCCGGTCGCAGAGGCCGGAGACAACCCGCAGGGCCCGCACGTCGGGATAGTGGGGCAGGCCCGGCGGGATCAGGAGGAAATCGCCGCTCCCGAAAGCCATCATCTCGTCACCCAGCCAGTGGCGCGTGGTGCCGCTCAGGAAGCAGGCCAGCTCCGGCTGCGGGTGGCAATTGTCGCGGGGGCCGTAGCGGGGCGGCTCCGCGCACAGACGGGCCCGGCAGTCGGCGGCCGGGAACACTCTGGAGGCGCCGTCGCGGCGCACCCGGGGGATGAGGTCTTTTAGAATGCACAGTCGCGCGTGCTCGACGGGATGCATGGGAACCTCCAGGGCAGTTCACCGCCGAGTTCGGCGCCACCACTCGCCCTACCTGCCCCGGCCTTCCACCCCACCGACGGAGGACACCGCCACCGCAATTGCGAACCAATACTATGATCGCTCTTGGGTCGACCGCTGCGACAGGCCGGCTCTTTGCGCTTCCGGGCTAGATACCGTCAGGAGGATTGCCGTCACTATGACAAAGCACATCGCGCCATGCACCGCCGTGTCCTTTGCCCTCAGCCTGCTGGCCGCCTGGGCGGCACCGGAGTATGCGCCGGTGCCGGCCGAGCTGCTCAAGGCCCGGGGGGGCCTTGACAATGTCATCACCAAGCTCACTGATGGCCAGGAGGTGCGGATCGCGTACTTCGGGGGCAGCATCACGGCCGCCAACGGCTGGCGCCCACAGACCCTGGAGTGGTTCCGGCAGACCTGGCCGCAGGCCACGGTGGTGGAGATCAATGCCGCCATCGGCGGCACCGGCTCGGACCTGGGCGTGTTCCGCTGCGCCCAGGACGTGCTCGCCCACGACCCCGACCTGATCTTCGTCGAGTTCGCGGTGAACGACGGGGGCGCCGACCCGGTCATGATCTGGCGGGCGATGGAGGGCATCGTGCGCCAGGCCCGGGCCAAGGACCCCACCACCGACATCTGCTATGTCTACACCTTCCGCACCGGCTACGAAAACGACCTGAACAAGGGGCTGTGCCCCCGGGCGGCCTCGGCCCACGAGATGCTGGCCGACCACTACGGCATCCCCTCGATCAACGTGGCCCTGCGCACCGTGCAACTGGCCAATGAGGGCAGCCTGCTCTACGTCCCGGAGAAGGACGAGGCCGGGAACGCCAAGCCCACGCCGGAGGGGGTCATGCTGTTTTCCAATGACGGCGTGCATCCGCTGGAGGCCGCGCACCGGATGTATACCGATGTCATCAGCGCCGCCATTGACCAAATGGCCGTCGATCCGCAGCCCGGCGCTCACGAGCTGAGGCCTCCCTTCGTCGAGAACAACATGGAGCGGGCGAAGATGGTCCCTCTGCGGCCCGCCATGCTCTCGGAGGGCTGGCGCAGACTGGACGCCACTGACCCCCTATCCGGGCGCTTCTCCCGGTTCATGCCGGAGCTGTGGCAGGCCGACAAGCCCGGGGAGGAGTTGAGCTTCCGCTTCACCGGCACCGCCGCGGGCCTCTATGACATCCTCGGCCCCGACGGCGCCCAGGTCGTCATCACCGTCGACGGCAAGACCTTTCCTTTGTCC
>CAYRFY010000917.1:0-2412 GCA_964423635.1 uncultured Armatimonadia bacterium
GGCCCATCCGCTGCTGTCGAACTCTGGTTGCTCCCACTCCGGGCCGGGATCGTCGGTGGTGTACCGCCACGTTGCGGCTCGGGGCAGCAGAACCGCCGAAGCGGCCAGCACCTCGTCCGGGATCGTGACCCGGGGCTCCTGTCCCGGACGCTGCAGATTGCGGTTGCGGTGGCAGCCGATGCAGTGGCGGTCCAGGATGGGCTGCACCTCTGCGGCAAAGCTGAACCCCCGGGGCGGTCCGTAGAAGGGCCGCAGCGGCCGGGGCGCGGCCTCGCCCGCGGTGGCCTGGGAGCGCTCGACAGAGGGAGCCTGTGGCCTCGGCTCGTGGCAGCCCACGCAGGACAGGCGCTCGCCCGGCTGGAGCGTGGACCAGGTGCGCATGGTCTGAACCGCATGGCCGCGTTCGTCCAGCGCCTGGAAGTACAGCGGGGTGCGGGCCGGGGCCTCGAAGTACGCCGAACCGTCCGGGTGCACGTCGGCCTCACCGTATACGACCTTCACGTCCCACGCGCCGTTACCGACCGACACCGGTGTGCTGGACATCGCCCCGCCGCCGGGGCCACCGTTGCTATTGGAGCGGATCCCCGCCGCCCGGTACTGGAGCCCCACCACCCGCAGCTTCTTCACCGTTCCCCGCTGGATCCGGGCCATGCCGGGGCCGGCGTACACGTTCTGCAGATAGTAGGCGCCCGTGGACTTGGCCAAGTCCACGGCACCGGGGATGACGGGCGGCACGGGCCTGGGGGCCAGAGGCAATGACTGGTTGCAGGACAGGGTCGGATGCCACGCCAGCAGCTCCCGGCGGCCGTTGACATCCATCCAGTAGATGGAAAACCGCGTCTGCCGCCAGCCACCGGGGGCTTCGTGCCCCGTGGGGCTGTATGTCACGAGGTACTCGCTCTCCGACAATGGGTACGGGTACCCGAACTGCTCGCCCTCCTGCCCGTAGGCATCCACCCGGGCCGCCGGCGTCTCGCGAGCAGGGGCGATGAGCCGCACGCCCTCGTTCTCCTCGGTGCCCAGGCAGCGGTCCACCAGCACGAGCTTCCCGCTCTGGTCGCTGTGGTGGCCGGTGGCGATGGCGATGAGCTTGTGGCTGCCGGGAATGCCTCTGGCGTGGATGAGTGTGGTGGGGAACCAGGAGTTGTTGCCATAGCAGCCGGTCTGCCCGGTGCCGTCGGGGTTCATCACAAACAGCGGCTGGGGGAAGATCTGCCCGCGGTCATTGTAGTCCCAGCGGGTGTACACGACGCGGCCGTCCTCCAGCACCTGGGGGAAGTTGGTGTGCACCTGGTCGAAGGACAGGCGGCGCAGGAAGGCGCCGTCCGGGGCGCAGCGGTACAGATTGCTGACCTCGGTCCACCAGCAGTCCACGATCTGCACGCAACGGGTGGAGTTGAACAGGATGTCACCGTCCGGCAGATAGACGCCCTCGTAGTCGGCCACGCCCGGGCCAAAGGTGATCTGCCGCAGGGCACCGTCGGCCAGCGTCATCTCGTAGAGGTGATAATCGTCCTCGCGATCGGACTTCTTCCACGAGAATAGGAGCCTGCCGCCATCGTAGGACACGTCCGGGTCGCGGATGACCCCCTGTGGGTCCTCCAGGAGCGTCTCCACCTGTCCGAAGATGCCCTCCATGCGCAGCCGGCAGAGGGCCGCGCCGGCGATGAAGTTCCGCTCCGCCTGGGCGTCCGACTGGGCCTCGGTGTAGGCGTAGTGCGAGCCGCCCAGGTTGCCGTGGCGCGTGAACACGATCTCCGGGGTCTGGGCCAGCATCCCGCGGAGCCGGGCTGCGCGCCGGGCCTCGCAGGTCGCCACATACAGCTCGCGCCAGCGGGGATCGCGGCCGGGCACCTCCCCGGCGACCAGAGCCTCGAGGCGGGCGGCCAGGTCGGCTCCTGCCGCCCTGTCCACCTCGCCCAGCACTCTTTGGACGAGGGCGGCCTCTCGGGCGAAACCCGGATCGCCGGAGAAGCACTGCGCGGCACCCTCGCCTGCGTCCTGCAGCAGCCAGTCCTCCACCGCGGCCTCCGGCGGCACGGCAGGCGCGGTGTCGGCGATGCCCGAACCCAGACATCCCAGGAGCAGCAGAGGCAGCAAGTAGCTGTGGCGGTGCATGAGCATGCGCGCTTGCTTCGCGCCGGGCAGGCTCACCACCTCCGTCGCCATCCCCTTCCGAAGCCGTCCTCCGCGAGACTTCGTCGTCTGACGTTTCCCCGCCGTCCTCCGCCGTTCCCCGTCGTGCTCCGTGTTGAGCCGCTCTCCGTGGAAGTCCGCGCACTCCGTGGTCTGACGTTTCCCGGCCGTTCTCTCGCGGTTCTCTCGCCGTCCTCCGTGTTGAGCCGTTCTCCGTGGAACTCCGTGCACTCCGTGTCTCCGTGGTCTGACGTTTCTCGGCCGTTCTCTCGCGGT
>CAYRFY010000918.1:0-1309 GCA_964423635.1 uncultured Armatimonadia bacterium
AGGGGGGAGAACGGCAGTACTTCGACCGTTCCGGACGTGGGAATGGCGAAATGTGGCTCCAGTACGCTCGTGCATAGTCTGAGGTTACAGGCCGGAAGGACTATGACGCCCGCCTGTGGCTGCGGCGGCCCGCGGGGACCGGCGCCGCGGGGACCGAGGCTGTGGTGGCGGAGCGGAGCGGACCGGGCAGGCGGGATCCTTACCTTCTGCGGGTTCCGGCAAGGTGCCAGGTCACGTCGCCCGCGCATACTCGTGGCGAGGCACTAGGCCTTGCCTCCCCCCGCCTGCGGGGGGACTGAGGGGGGCGCCGTAGGGCCAACGGCTCCTCACCGCAGGCCCCTACTCCCCAAAACGGCGAAGCCGGCCTGGTGGACGGGGCAGCGGGTGCCGCCCTCACCCGGAGGTCCGCCATGGAGCTTGTCCTCCGGCCCCGGGGGCCTCGGGAAGCAGGGAGCGGACACGGGTGGGCGGGGGGATGCTCCGCGAGCTTCGTGGGGGGGGAACGGTTTGAGTGCGCCGGTGTGTTCTGATATACTGATGGTATCGCGGCCCCCGCGGCGGATGTATTGGTGTGCGTGGGCGCCGGGGGTCCGGGGATACAAACCAATCGGGGCATGTGCATTGAAACAGATACTCGCGCTTGGCCTGCTGGCCTGCCTGGCACTTTGCAGCACGGCGATCGCCGAGCCCGAGGTGCTCAAGCAGCGCCGCGGGACGACCAGCATCGAACTCCTGGCCGACCGGGTCCGTTACACGGCCGATGCCAAGAGGGCCATCCTGTCGGGCAATGTACGGGTCACCGTCTCTGAGACGCAGACCGGCAGGCGGCAGGTGATCTTTCTCTCCGACGGTGTGACCGCGGACCTGGAGACCGGTCGGGTGTGGGCGGAGCAGGGCGGGCAGATCGCGTCGGGCCCCGCGTTCGTGACGGGGCAGAGCGCCTGGCTGGACGCCGGTCGCGATGAGTTCGGCGCCGAGGGCGTTCAGGCGCTGATGGGCATGACGCCGGGACTGACGGTGCAGGGCGATGGCCGCCCGCTTTTGTTCATGCGCGGTGCATCCATGGAGAAGCAAGGCGCGGAGATCTCGCTTCAGGACGCGCGGGTCACGACCTGCGACCGCGAGACTCCCCACTTCTATGTGGGTGCCAAGCGCATCGTGTACGATGTGGACCGCATGGTGGGCACCTTCGTGCAGCCGGAGGTATGCATCCACGGCCTGCGCATCCCTCTGTTTCTCACGATACGCCAGCAGTTTGGGCCCGAACGGCGGGATCGGGGCGTGAGCATGAAGTTCCCGGGCTATAGCA
>CAYRFY010000918.1:1319-2412 GCA_964423635.1 uncultured Armatimonadia bacterium
CGACGGGTTCTTCCTACCCGCTTCCGTGGCGCTCACCGCCTGGGATGAGCCGTGGGACATCGCCGCCGAGCTGCGGGCCACCACCAAGCGCAGCATCACGGGAACGGCCTGGGCCAAGACATCCTGGGACGACTGGGACTTCCGTCTCCGCGGCAGCCGCCAGGAGCGGGTGCTGTCCCGCACCGTGGACAACATCATCCTGTCCCAGGTGCCGGAGTTGACCTTGACTCGGCATCTGACTCCGCGCGGCGGCCGGCAGCAGCTTATGGCAGAATTGTGTCTGGGCAACTACTACGAGGCGATCGAGGGCGACGTCGACTACGGCCATATCAAGGAGCGCCGCGCCCGGGCGGGGTTGCGGTATCTGGCCAATCCAGAAGCGGAGCTGCGAGAGGACGGCCTGTGGTACGGGGCGGAGGCCAGTTACGCAACGTACTCCACGGACGAGACGTACCGGAAGGTGGAGGTCTACGCCGGAGCGGGGCGCCGCTTCAGCGACCGCTTCAGCAGCAGTCTCACGCTGCGCCAGGGACTGGACGGCGGCAAGACGCCGTTCTCCTTCGATGCCCTGGAGATCGAGACCGAACTGGTCGGCCGGGCCTCCTGGTACTTCACCGAGCGACTCGGCCTGCTGGGCTGGGGCAGATATGACGCCCAGGACGGTCTGTTCCGGGATTACGAGGTGGCGCTGGGGGTCAAGGACCACTGCCTCACCTGGCAACTGTACTATCGCGACGTGAGCGAGTCTTTCGGCATCCGGGTGGACCTCAACGGCCTTACCGGACGCACCTCGGCCTACGAGACCCACTCGCAGCTAGAGCAGGAGATCGAGGGCAGCGGGCTTCAGATGGTGCCTCGAGGCGAGGGGGACATGGAGCTTCGTCTCCGCGACGAGGCTCCCGCCGCTGCCGAGACGGAGACGGAGGAGCAACCGCCGGCCATCGAGCCCTGAGGCGGCCCGTCGGTGGCTCGGGCTGCCGGTGGCGCGCCCTGTCAGTGGCGCGGGCTTTCCAGCCCGCGGTCGTAGGATCAACAACTCAGGCGGCGGAGGCCGTTTCTGCAGGGCGCGGGCCTGTCCGGCGCCATGTACGGC
>CAYRFY010000919.1:0-2406 GCA_964423635.1 uncultured Armatimonadia bacterium
GAAGCCGCCCTGGACCAGAATGCGCCCGTCGGAGGCGATCGTCGGCCGCACCGAGAACGACAGGCATTGCGGCGACCTCACCGGGATACCGAACTCATTGAACTCGGGCTGCGCCCCGGGGCCGACGCCCAACCCCACCCAGCCCAAGGCGTTTTCGGCGACAACCACTCTCGGTTCGCCCAGCGTTCGCGCCTTCTTCGCTGTACCGTCGTCAAGCATAGGTAACACTCCGGCTGTCGGTCCAGGCTTGTAGGTGTTGTGCTGGAGACCTCCATTGGAGGCTGCCGTGCTCTCGTTGATGGTTGTAGTAGCGCAGGTAGGCGGCGAATGCACGACGGAGCTCTTTTGGTGATCTGAAGAAGCGCATGGAGTGGAACTCATCTTCGCAGATACGGTGGGCGCGTTCGACCTTGCCCTGTAGGTGTGGCTTGCCGATAGGGGTGAGTTTTCGTTGTATCCCCTCCTGTCTGAGTTCGCGCTCGAAGGGGTGCTCTTTCTTGACGGCTGGGAACATGGCAAAGGTGAATTCGATGCCGTGATCGGTCTGTACTTGCTGCACTTTGATGTGGTGCTTTTCGAAGAAGTCCAGGGCATCGCGCAGGAAGCGCACGGCATTGTAGGCGCTGATCTCATCGTAGATGCAGGCGTACAGCAGCCTGGAGTGTTCGTCGATGGCGGTGTACTGGTAGCCTTTGGTCCCGGCGATGTCGTCGAGATACATGATATCGATCTGGATGTTTGCGCCGGGGCACGGCTGCTCGTAGCGCTTGTACTTGCGGCGTCTACGGCGTTTGGCCGGTGCATAGAAGCCCGCGCGCTTCAGGGCTTTGTACACGGCGCCGACGCTATGCTCGAAGTTGTGGTGGTTGCACAAAATCCGGTGGAGGCGGTATAGCCCAGGAGGCCTGCGCTTCCCGCGCTTGTCGGCCTTTGTGTGCTTCCTGGCGACGCGTAGGATCAACTCCTCCTGCTCTGCGGACAGCTTCCGCGGATGACTGTGGGGCGTGCGAGGCTGATCCATGAGGCTTTCCACCGTGCCATCATAGCGGCTTTTCCACTTGTAGTAGGTCTTGCGGCTCACGCCGTGCCGTCGACAGGTCTGGGACACATTCCCCAGGCTCTCGGCCTCCTGAAGCAAACGGAGTCTTGCATGAGCTTGCTTTCTGAGTATATAGTCGGGTTGCATAGGCTCTCCTTTGGGTTCTGCTTGGCCGTGGGACCAAAGTGAGACCTATGCTTTTTCATTGCCGGCAGGACCTCTCGCACATCCGTTCGGGTCGGCTGCCCCCCATGGGGGGCAGGGGCAGCAACAGCAACGGCAAAGGCAACAACAACGGCCCTCGCCCTACCGGGTGCTCTCGCACCGGCCTTGCTGACTGTAACCCATGTATGGTACTCACACATCGCGCCTTCTTCGCGGCCAGCAGCCCCGCCAGCACCTCCGCATTGAACTCGCTGTTGCAGACGGCCTCCTGCTGTGGCAGGGGCAGGAAGTCCGGCGTCGGCGCCGGCCCCCCACGTCCTCTGCTTCCGGCGACCCGCGGGACCCAGACGCCCGGGGCAATGAGGCGAGTCGGAACCTCCAGCGCTTCGCCGCCCACCTCCAGCGTGGTCGTCACCGGCACATCCAGCAGCGTCTCCGGGACATTAGTTTGGATGAAGCTGATGTCGAAGGCGACCTGGCGTGCTCGTCGGTCCAGGGAGGCGACAAGCGCCTTGACCCACTCCACACTGTCGGCCTCTCCGGCGATCCGCACCGAGTTCTCCGCCGGACGCGGCACCACAAGAGTGCTCCCCAACCGGTCGGCTCCATCCGCCGTCGCTTTTGCCACGCCCGACACCCAGTTGGCTACATCCGCGGCCGCCACATGCTCCAGCGGCACTATCACCTCAACCTTTGCGGCCATGCAGCTCGAGACGCCCCAGACGATAGCGACCAAGACCATTGCGCGTGCCACCTATGCCACCTCCCAAGTAGTGGTCCGTCTGACGACTGCTCTCTCGACCGGCGCACCGCTGCTACCGCTGATGGTACGCCTGCGTTCTCGCTCTGTCAAGGTCCTGACACCGGGTTCAACGGCGCCACCTGAATCGATCAACAGCGGTGGCCCGGCCGGCAGCGTTCCCACAGGCCGAGCGTCTCGCGTTGTGCTCAGGATGTAATGACAACAAGCATATGCAGACACGGGGTTTATCACTCAATGCCGATGGGAAGAATACAAAGCAGACATCATCTACGATATTCCGCAACACTCCGCTTGCGGACTCGGCGCCCAGCGCGTAACATGCTCTCAAGTGGGGTATTAAGCCCCGATTCCGTCCCGGTCTTCCCGCCGGGCAAGGAGGCCAGTGTATGGCTCGTCGCGGATTCACACTGATTGAGTTGCTGGTAGTCATCGCGATCAT
>CAYRFY010000920.1:0-2402 GCA_964423635.1 uncultured Armatimonadia bacterium
TGCCTACCGTTGCCTCGTCTGTCCCGCACCGTGCGGGCCTGGAGACCCGCGGGCACGGGCAACTGCTGCGGGAGTGCCTACCGTTGCCTCGTCTGTGCCACACCGCGCGGTCCGCCCCTATTCGGGCCCCTCCCGGCGCCTCGCCGCGGGCCTCACCCCTCCAGCTCCAGCGCCTGCTGACCACCGGCCGGGAGTGGAGGGGGCGGCTTGTCGATGCCCAGATGCTCGTAGGCCCGGACGCTGGCCTGCCGACCCCTCGAGGTGCGCAGGATGAAGCCGATCTTCAGCAGGTACGGTTCGACGACATCCTCCAGGGTACCCTCGTCCTGCTGCAGGGTGGCGGCGATGGCATTGAGACCCACCGGGCCGCCGCCATAGTAGTCGATCATCGCGTGCAGATAGCGTCGGTCCAGGTCGTCCAATCCGGCGTCGTCCACCCGCATGGCCGAGAGCGCCTGGCCCGCCATCTCCTCGGTAATGACCCCGTCTCCCATGATCTCGGCGAAATCCCTCACCCGGCGGAGCAGCCGGTTGACCACGCGCGCCGTGCCCCGCGACCTCCGGGCCAGCTCCACCGCCCCTCCGGTCTCCAGAGGGATGCCCAGGATACCGGCGGCCCGCAACACGATCCTCTCGAGCTGCTCTTCGGTGTAGAAGTCCAGATGGTGGTAGATGCCAAACCGCTCGCGGAGCGGAGCCGTCAACATGCCGGCCCTCGTTGTGGCACCGATCATCGTGAAGGGCTCGATGTTGAGGGGAATCGTCTTGGCGTACGGACCGCTGTCCACCACGAAATCGATGCGGAAGTCCTCCATCGCCGGGTACATGAACTCCTCGACCACTCGCGGGAGTCGATGGATCTCGTCGATGAAGAAGACGTCGCCGCGTTTGAGGTTCGTGAGGTGGCCGACGAGGTCGGAGGCGCGCTCCAGGGCGGGCCCGGATGTCTTCTGGATGGCCACCCCCATCTCATTGGCGATGATGTGGGCTAAGGTGGTCTTGCCCAGTCCGGGCGGTCCATCGAAGAGCACGTGCTCCAGCACGTCGCCGCGCTTGCGGGCGGCCTGAATCGAGATCCGGAGCTGCTGGATCAGCTCCTTTTGCCCCACATCGTACTCGTCCAGAGTCTGCGGCCGCACGGAGATCTGCTCGTCCTGCTCTCCGTCCCGGCTCTGTGGGGTGACGATGCGCTGGCGTCCGATGTCATCGCTCATGGCTCTGTGCTCTCAGTCTGTCGCTCGGGTTCGGAGGCAGGTCGTCCGGACGGCCCCTCACGGCCGGCCACTTGCCGCCGTGCCAACTCTTCGTCAACTCGCCGCCGAAGCCTCCCCGTGGCGACAATCCAGACGCAGACCGCCGCCATCACCACCGTCCCCACAGCCCCCAGGAGGTTCCCCGTGAGTACGTTGGCCGGGACGAAGGCCATCAGGCTCGCCGCCGGCGAGTTCCCCGACGCGTGGGCGATCGTGGGCGCAAGGACGCTCCCGGAGGCGTTCCGCAGCCAGCCGAGGATCACCGATAGGAGGGTGCAAAAGACGATGAACAAGAGCGACCCGGCCACCGGGTAGCCCGGGTAGTTGTGGCCCTGGGCGATGATGGGCACGTGCCAGACGCCCCAGATCAGCCCCGTGAGCAGACAGCTTCGCAGAACCCCGAACCGCTCCAGGCGCATCTGCAGGTACCCGCGCCAGCCGAACTCCTCGCCGAAGGTCGCGATCGATGTGATAGCCACGCCCGCTACGAGGCCCTGAGCGACCGCGACCACCGGCAGCCATGCCCCGAATTGCTGGGCCATCCTCCGGGCGGACTCGGCGGCGGCCGCGTCCGAGCCTGCGATCCTCTGCAGCGCGGAAGCTGCGGTGGGGTCCCACTGTCCCAGTCCCAGCAGCATCGTCAGACCCGAGGCCACCACCGACAGCCCCACGGGAAGCAGCCAGGCGACCAGGAGGTAGCCCCATCTCCCCCAGCGCAGGCCGGCGTCGCCAAAGCCTCCGCCCTCAACCTTGCGTGCGATCAGCGCGGCGATGAGTGGGCAGAACATCACCGCTACCATCGGGAGCATCACCAGCTTGTTGCCGCCGGTCAGGCCCAGGGCTCGAACCGGGCCCAGCTCCAGAGCCCAGGCGAGGCCGAAGCTGACCAACAGGTACACCCACAGACCGTTTCGGTGTGCGGTGTCGGCGGTCGCGTCGTCTGTGTGCCATGCAGGCCGCGCAGGCCGCCCGGCGGCGGGGCCCGCCTATCTGCTCTGAAACACCCGCTTGACGATGGCCTGAGGCTCTCGGAGAGCCGGGTCCTGGGTCGTCGCCGCCCGGACCGCCGCGGCGGCGTCGGCCTGGCTCATGTTGAGCTGCACCAGCATGGCCACAGCGTCGTACTCGAAGTCCTCCAGCGGGCGTTGC
>CAYRFY010000921.1:0-2401 GCA_964423635.1 uncultured Armatimonadia bacterium
GAATGGCGAAATGTGGCCCCAGTGCGTTCATGCATAATGTGAGTGGAAAGCCCGACCTACGCGGCTCGCGAGCGGCGGCCCGAATCGGGCAGGCTCTCGCCCGGCCGCTACATCAGGTCCAGGCAGACCATGGCGCTCTTGTTGCGGACGATGAGCTTGCCGTCGGCGACGATGGGCGCCGTCCAACTCTGGCCGCCCAGGGGCTTGATGCGACCCAGCTCCCTGTAGCCCTCGGCGGTGGCGTCGACCATCACCACGTCTCCCGTGGCGCCGCCGATGGCGATCAGCACGTCATCCACCGCCACCAGGCCACCCTTCTCGAAGCCCTCCTGCCGCCAGGCGGGCTGGCCGTTCTGCGGGCTCAGGCACATCAGGTCTCCGCCCCTGCCGGCGTTGCCGATGCCGAAGAAGTAACCCTTGTAGTAGACAGGAGTGTTGAAGTGTGACTGCAACTGCTCGTTCTTCCAGAAGGTCTTGGCGCCCTCGGGGCCGACATAGACCAGCGCGCAGCCCAGCCCGTAGTCGGAGGTGATGAACACGAAATCCTCGGCCACGAGGGGCACGGCGGCGTTCACTTTGGACCGGTTCTCCCAGGGGATCTGCCACAGCGCCTCCCCCCCGGTGTCGCCGTCAACGCCATAGAGGGTGACGCCGGCGAAGATCACATACTGCTTGCGCCCTTGCAACTGGGCAATCGCCGGAGTGGCATAGCCCGGCAGACCGCCGAGGCCACCGGTCCAGAGGGTCTCTCCGGTGTCCTTGTTCAGCGCCGCAACCCCCGTCTCGCCACCGGGGCAGACGATCAGCTTCTCCCCGTCGATCTTCGGAGACATGGCGTAGAGCCAGCTCGGCGGCCGCCCGCCGAACTCCTGACGGATGTCGCGAGACCAGATGACGGTCCCATCGGCGGCGTTAAGGCAGTGCAATTGCCCCATGCGGCCCAGTGTGTACAGCTTGCCCTCGCAGAAGACCGGCGTGGCCCGGGCGTAGCCGTAGTTGTCCTTGCCCGGATCGGGATAGGTGAAGGTCCAGACGTTTTCACCGGTGGCAAAATCGATGGCGCGCACCACATCGTTGTCGCCGTCGCGGTCGATGATGAAGACCTTTCCCTCGGCCACCGACGGGCCCGCGTATCCATTATCACTGAGTTCGACACGCCACAGCTCCTGAGGCGGCCTGGCGCTCCAGTCCTTGTTGATCCCCGTGTCGGGGGCAATGCCGTTGGCCTCCGGTCCCAGGAACTGCGGCCAGTCGGCCGCATAGGCCAGGCCCGCACACAGCACCGTGACTGTCAAGGTCAGCGTCATTTTGCTCATGCGCTCGGATCTCCTGTTGGTTTTGGGGTGTCTCTCACTTGCCAAAGCAGTAGACCGCGCCGTCGCCGGCGCCGATCACCAGCCTGCCGTGTCCCACCGCCGGTGAGGCGGTGATGCCCGCACCGGCCTCAAACTTCCAGACCATCTTGCCGGTACTCAGCCCCAGGGCATACAGCCGCCCGTCGTCGCTGCCGAAGAACAGGCGGTTGCCCACGATGACGGGGGAGGAGTCCACCCTGTCTTTGGCCGAGAACGTCCACAGCGTCTTGCCCGAGGTCCGGTGCAGGCAAAACACGCTGTTATTGCGTGAACTGAAGATCACCCGGTTGCCCGCCACGGCGGCCGAGGAGTAGCTGGCACCGCCATCGCGGCGGACGCTCACCTTCCACAGCACCTTGCCGTCGCTGAGGCGTACCGAGACGTATTCCCCCTCCATACTCCCGGCAAACGCGGCCCCGCCGGCGTAGGCGGGGGAGGCGGCGAAGTTGGCCCCCACATACCCGGCGGCGCTCTCTTTGCCCGTCTTGAGGTTCACCATCCGCACGTGCCCGTCGCAGCCGGCGATGACCACCGTATTGGAGGCCACGCAGGGCGAGCAGTGCACCTGCGCGCCGGACTGGAAGGACCAGATCTTCGCCCCTGTCCTGGCGTTGAGCTTATACAGGTAGTTGTCGTACGACCCGAACAGCACCGCCCCGGAGACGGCAGTGGCCGAAGAGATGATCTGGTCGCCGGTGCCGTACTTCCACACCCGCTTGCCGGTCCCGGCGTTCACCGCATGGAAGACCCCGTCCTCGTCGCCGATATAGACCATTCCACCGGAGACGCAGGGCGAAGCGCTGATCGCGGCCCCCGTCCTGTACCGCCACCTCACCGCGCCGCTGGAGAGTCTCAGGGCCAGCAGGTCGCCCTTCTTGGTTCCCACGTAGACGGTGTCGCCAACGATGGCGGCGGTGGATTCCACCGCCGAGCCGGCTTCCCTCGTCCACAAGAGCCTGAGGCCGGCGGGCAGCGGGCTGTCCGTGGTGCCGGTCTGCAGCGGCCCGCCCCGGAAACTGGGCCAGTCCTGCTGTGCGGCCGGGCAC
>CAYRFY010000922.1:0-2395 GCA_964423635.1 uncultured Armatimonadia bacterium
CACGGCAACGGCCACGGCCACGGCAACGGCAACGGCAACGGCAACGGCCACGGCAACGGCCACGGCAACGGCCACGGCCACGCGCGGACCGATGACGCGATTACCCTCAGGAGACAATGCAATGCAACTGTGCCCCGAACGTCTCAAAGGCCTGGCGGCAGCCGAATTGATCCAACTCCGCGAGGAAGGCGTCGATACTGCCGAGCTGCAGGAGCTTTACGACGCGGCCGTCGGCGGACCTCCGGACGGAGTAGCCGAGGCCCTGGAGGAGTTCTTCTCCCGAGCCGCCGCGGCCACTCCCGCCGCCGACTTCCCCCACTTCGAGCCCTCCGACCTCCCCGGCATCCAGGCCGCTCGGCGCGACGGGCAGCGGCGCCTGACCCTCACTCAGGCCCAGGCCGAGGACCGCATCCGCGGCGCCTGGCTGGGCCGTTGCGCCGGCTGCATGCTGGGCAAGCCCGTGGAGGGCTGGACGAAGGAGCAGATCGAGGCCGTACTCAAGCACGCCGGGGAGTACCCGCTAGACGACTACTTCCCACCCCTCGCCGGCCTTCCCGAGGGCCTCAGGGCGTACCATTCCAGCGACACGCTGCGCGGCAACATCGCCTACGGCGTCCGCGACGATGATACCGACTACACCCTCCTGGGGCTGCACATCCTCGAGGCCTATGGCCCGGAGTTCACCTCCGACAACGTGGCCAATGAATGGCTGGGGCGCCTGCCGTATCATCAGGTCTATACCGCCGAGCGCGAGGCGTACCGGAACCTGGTGATGGATATCCGGCCCCCGCAGTCTGCGCTGGTGATGAACCCGTACCGTGAGTGGATCGGGGCCCAGATTCGCTGCGACGGCTTCGCCTACGGTGCCGCGGGCTGGCCGGAGAGGGCCGCCGAGTACGCCTGGCGCGATGCGGTGGTTTCGCATGTGAAGAACGGCATCTACGGGGAGATGTACTTCGCCGCGGCCATCGCCGCCGCCATGGCCACCGACAGCCTGCAGGAGGCCCTGGCCGCCGGGCGGGCCGAGATTCCCGACAATTGCCGCCTGGCCGAGGCCGTGGACGACACCCTCGCCTGGTGTGCCGAAGACGGCGATTGGGAGACTACCTGGCGGCGCATGGACGCCAAGTACGGCCACTATCACCCGGTGCATACCATCAACAACGCCGTCATCGTCATCCTGGCCTGCCTGCATGCAGAGGGCGATCTGGGCCGGGCGATCTGCATCGCCGTCATGGGCGGCCTGGACACCGACTGCAACGGCGCCACCGCCGGGTCGCTGATGGGAGCTTTGCTCGGCGCCGAGGCCGTGGCGGGCAAGTGGGTGGACCCACTCAACGACACGCTCTACAGCGCGCTGCAGGGGATGAACGAGAGCAGCATCACGGACCTGGCAAGAAGGTCGCTGCAGACGGCGAAGAGCAGCGGGGTGTGGGGGTAGAGGAAGACTCGAAAGCGGTCGGGATGCCGGGGGGCAGGCGGCGGCGGCCAGAGGCCAAATCGGCGCGGTACAGGCCCGCGCCCTACAGCCGCGTACCCACCGTGGTCGTAGGGCGGCGACCTGTGTGCTGTTGTCGTGCACCCCTCTCCCGGTGCTCGCCGTCTGAGCCCGGGAGAGGGGTGCACGACGCCGTTGGCCGGAGCGTGCCCCTCCCTACCTCACCTCGAAGCTCCCCTCGGCCACGACACCATCCCACAGGCTCTCCGCCTTCACCGTCCACTTGCCCGCCTGCGCATTGACCGGGAGGGCGAAGCTCCTTTTGCAGGCCGCGTCCTCCGTGCACGTCAGGGCCGAGAAGCCCTGGTACTCGCGGCCGTCGGGACCGGTGACCGTCACCTGCAGCAGATAGTTGCCGCGGATGTCCTCTCCGCCCACCGTGAGCGAGTACTCCACGGCATCCCCGGGGGCGTAGTTGTCGCCCAGGCCCGTGAGGGTCAGGCCCCGCGGGTCGGAGGGGAAGATGCCGATCAGGCGTGTGCAGCCCCACGGGCACTGCAGCGTCATGGCGTAGCGGTCGCCGGACTGCAGCCTCTCGCCGCTGACCATGTCGCGGACCACGCCTCCGGCGGGCAGGTGGGGCAGCGTGACGGTGGTCGACTCATCCTCGCTCTCGTGGTTGATGACCAGCAGCAGCGCTGTGCCCTGCGGCGTCTGGCGAAGTGCGGCCTCGATGCCCGGATTGGAGGAAGTGACGTTTGCAGGCTCCCCGCCGTTACCGGCGGCGCGTCGCAGGATGTCGAGAAGCGCCTCCGCCGCGCCATTCGCGTCCTGTTTCATCAGGGCGTCCAGATAGCAGTCCTTGACCGGGAAGTTGAGCAGGAACGTCTGTCCCCGCCCGTGGGTGTTGCCCAGCAGCGGCGCCCAGCCGCCGTCTCCGGGGCCGATGGGCATGGC
>CAYRFY010000923.1:0-2382 GCA_964423635.1 uncultured Armatimonadia bacterium
G
The DNA here is from genome assembly GCA_964423635.1 of uncultured Armatimonadia bacterium. GTDB lineage: Bacteria > Armatimonadota > Zipacnadia > Zipacnadales > JABUFB01 > CAYRFY01. The sequence goes on from CAYRFY010000923.1 coordinate 2, forward strand.
TTCTGTCGCCCGCGCGCCAGATGCTTCGCCACCTCGCTCAGAATCCGCGTCCGGCCGTAGCAGCCTCGGTATGAGTAGAAGGTGATCGTCCGCAAGGAGGCCAGACCCCTATCCCGGGGCGATGCCCCGTAGGTACCTTGCCAACGCCGTCGCTCCGTACTTCGCCGCCGCCAGAGGCACTCTCTCGGCCAGCAGATCGGGGTCGTGGACGAGGTCCTCGCGCGCGCCCATCGCCGTCGTCTCCGCTGTCGTACACTCCCCCAGCAAGCCCACGGCGCGCTTAAGCAGTGTCGGTCGAGTCGTCACACTATCCAAGGCCAGGACCTGCTCGAGCAGCATCCGGGCGGGACGCCACTGCCCCTGAGGCAGCAACTCGGACTCGATGCGGTCCAGGTAGCCGTCGATGACCTCGGCGGTCGCGTGCGGCAGCATCCGCTGAAGCCTCTCGAACCGCGACAGAGCCGGCGCCGCGTGGGAGATGATCCCCTCCTCCAGGAAGCCGATCAGCTCTCCCCAGCTTCCGAACTGCCGCTCCGTCGCGCTGAACCCATGTTCCGAGATGGCGCGGGCCACCACCGCGTCGGATACCTCAGCCTTGCTGGCCGTTGTGAACGGGGGCCTCACCAGAAACAGCCTTCCGCCGTCCTCCACGAAAGCCCACCCATCGCCGGGCGCCACTGCCACCACCCTAAGCATCCGCGATCACCTCCAGGGGCACCCCAAACTCATCGAGATGCTCCTTCACCCGGATGAACGTATCCAGTAGGCTACCTCTCGCCGCGCTCAGCGCCCCACGGCTCTCCTCGAATAGGTCCGTGAAGTACCGGTCATGCTCGCTCTGGGGCATCCGCACGGCCTGAAGCCTGGTGCAGGTCGCCTCGCCGACGAAGATGGCCTCGACGAAGTCGGGGTCCCGGCCCGAGCTCGCGCATAGAAGGTCGGGCCAACGACTCTGCTCTGTGCTGAGCACCTCGGCCGAGTGCTTCATGGCAGCCAGACACTGGCGGCGGTCATGCGGGGCCACGTCGCGCCGCACGGCGGCCTCATCGACCTTCGCGTCGGCCGAGACGTACTCTCGTAGGCTGTCGCCCCGGAGATACGCCACTTCCGATGCGGCCGGGAAGTCGGCGCCGTACACCGAGCAGAACTCTCCGTAGTAGCAGACCCCGCACCCTCCGATGTTGAGCGCCCCGTACCGGAACTCATCACCCCGCTTGAAGCCGGCGTCGAACGCGATCCGGCGCCCGTAGAACCGCCCGAGCTTCGCACGGAGCACGCCATCGCGGTCCGCCCCGGTCATCGCCGCCTCTGTCGTGGCCCACTCATACACGTTCAGGTGGCGCCCCTGCTCGAGGAACCCGGCCAGCACCGAGAGGCGCATGTTGATGGCGACCCGGCCGTCGCGTCCCACGCGCTCCGCAAAGCCCGTCACCGCCCCCGCGTCGCCCTCCGGTAGCCCCGCGACGAGAGCCTCGTAGGCCTGTGCGAGTGCCACCGCATTTCCCGCTGCGATAGCGAAGAGGTCCATGGTACCTGTCCTGTGTCCTCGCGGGTCGGGTTGGATGTGTCCGGTGCGCGTCCCAAGTTCGTCTGGAAATTCAGTATAGCCACAATGGACGTGGAGTCAAACAGCACGGCGTGCCCCGGGGGCAGAGGATGCGGCGTCTCGCCCGTCGAAGCAGACATCCGTTAGTCTGCGCGAACGGAGCCACCCACCATGCTAGCCGCCGTCATACAAGAGCCCGGCGTCCTCGAGGTTCAGGACGTCCCCATGCCCACCATCGACGAGACCGAGTGTCTCGTGGAGATCCTCGCCTGCGGCATCTGCAATGGCACCGACCGCAAGCTGCTGGATGGGCATTTCCGCTACAAAGGCCCCGACGCTTACCCGGGCATCCTGGGGCACGAAGGCGTGGGGCGCGTGGTCGAGTGCGGGGCCAGGGTGGAGAGCTTCGAGGTCGATGACATCGTCCTGCGCCCCGGGGCCGGCTATGAGCCCCACGAGAACGTGGGCCTCGGCAGCATCTGGGGCGGCATGGCGCAGTACGGGAAGATCAAGGACCCTGTCCACGGCGGCAGCCCGATGCACCAGATCATCCCCCCGGACCTCGACCCCGTCGAGGCGACGATGCTCATCACGCTCAAGGAGACCCTGTCCTGGCTCCAGAGCTGGCCCGTGCAGCCGGGGCAGAGCGTGCTGGTGCTCGGTAGCGGGCCGGTGGGGGTTTCCTTCGCCTTCTTCGCCAGGCTGCTCGGCTGTGGCCCGGTGATCCTCTTGGGGCGCCGTGATGACCCGCTGGCCCGGGCCATGGCCCTGGGCGCGGACGCCGTCATCGACACCCGCACCGATGACCCGGCGGAGGTGGTCCGGCACTGGACCA
>CAYRFY010000924.1:0-2381 GCA_964423635.1 uncultured Armatimonadia bacterium
TCCCGTTGAATGCCAGGGGATTCCTCGAGCTGCTCCCTCCGGGAGCGGACGCTCTTAGAATGACATTCCCGGCGAAGCGGGTTTTCGACCGCACCTCTAGACAGGGGAGACCAAGGACATGATTCACACCCGCTTCACTATCGGTGCGCTCGGCGCACTTCTCGTCGGCTGCGCACACGCGGCTCCGGCGACACCCCGAACGGCCGCCCTCCTACAAGAGGGCCAAGAACCCGTGCGCATCGTCTGTTTCGGCGATAGCATCACCGGCGTGTACTACCACACCGGCGGCCATCGGGCCTACTGCGACATGGTGGGGATCGGCCTGCGCAGGCTCTATCCGCAGGCCCGGCTCACCATGCTCAACGCCGGGATCAGCGGCAACACCACCGCCGCCGCCCTGGCCCGCATCGACCGCGACGTCCTGGCCAAGCAGCCGCATCTGGTGACCGTGATGTTCGGCATGAACGACGTCACCGGCGTGCCACCCGAGCAGTTCCGAGACAACCTGCACACGATCGTCAGCAAGTGCCGTGACATCGGGGCCGAAGTGATCCTGTGCACCCCCAACTCCATCTACGCCGAGGATGAACGGCGGCCTGTGGACAAGCTGGCCCAGTACGCGCAGATCGTGCGCGACCTCGCCGCCGCCACCGAGGTGCCGCTCGTGGACTGCTACAAGGCCTACGAGGACATCCGGGCCCAGGACGATCTGGAATGGAAGCTCCTGATGAGCGAGACCATTCATCCGGGGATGAACGGCCACAAGCTATTCGCCGAGCAGATCGTCACCGCTGTCAGCGGCGAGCCAATCTCCCTGGCCGACGAGCCCCCACCCGCCCTGGCTGTACCCCATGTCAAGGCCCTGCTGAGCGCGGGAGAGCCCGTGAACGTCATCGCCATGGAACCCTACGATGCCCTGATCGCTCCCGCCATCCAGGCCATCGTGCCCGGCGCGCAGGTGAACGTCACCCCGTGGCCTGTTGCCGGGCAGGACCTGGCCCAGATCGAGGCGGCCGCTAAGGGCATCCGCGAGAAGAAGCCCGATCTGGTGCTGGTCGCCGTGCCGGCCGCCGCCTCGGCTCCCGATGCCGAGAAGTACATTCGCTCCTATAGCTGGGTGCTCAACTGGTCCCTGAGCTTCGGCATCTCGGAATGGGATTGCGTGGCCATCGCCCCCTCGGTGGCGACCCCCGATCTCTCGGAGCACGACCGCGCCGTCGAGGCCGTCGCGCTGCGTATCATCCGCGGGCAGGATATCGGCTACATCGTGCGCCCGGCCGAGGACGACGCCCCCGCGGCCGACCTCATCCACCGCTGGCTGCGGACACAGCTCGAGGAAGGGTAGCCGCAACCACCATGGCGACGCTCCGTATCAGGCACGGCGCCCCGCGGCGTCCGGATTCTCCGGGCGCCGGGGGCCGTCGAGCCTGTCGACAGAATCCCTGCACACCCTCGGATACCCGCGGGCAAGTGACGTTTTATGGTTGATCTCGCCCTAAATGCATTGGAAACACGTCCTAAAGACCGCTAAGACACTCTTCCTATGCTTTTCGAGCGATGGCAACGAGACACATAGGCGGCCCGATTGACCTAGCCGACAGGCTCCGTCCCTACGCTCCGCCGCCGGTTGGCCGCGCGCGCACGGCTCTCGCCGCCGCTCTCACCCCTCCGAAGGCACCACAAATGGCGACCTACCACGCCACCGGCGTCACTCTGGTGGTCCACAAGTACAAGGGAACGCAGCGCCTCGCCGGGTTCTACACCCGCGAGCGCGGCAAGGTGGAGGCCACCGTAAGCGGCGTCGGGAAGCCGGGCAGCAAGCTGGCGCCCGCCGTTGAGCCCCTCACACTCTCGAAGCTCTACTTCGCCGAGGGGCGCAACATGGACCGGCTCACACAGTGCGAGGTCATCGACGCCAACTACGACCTGCGGAACGACCTGCAGAGACTGGCGATGGCCTCGTACGTCGCCGAGCTTCTGCACACAACCACCGAGCCCGGCCACCCGGAGCCCGAGCTCTTCGATGCCTTCGTAGCCACACTCGCCGCCATCGCCGCCACCTCCCAGCCGGAGCTGGTGATGTGGGGCTTCGTCCTGCGCTACCTGTCGGCCCACGGTATCGGCCCGGTTGTCTCCGAGTGTGTGAGCTGCGGCGCCACGCTCAGCGGGGACGCGAGTTTCGCCACCCCACTGGGAGGCTGCGTCTGCCGTTCCTGCGGCGCCGAGGGCGGTCTGGTACTCTCAGCCGCCACCCGGGCCGCCCTCGCCACCCTGCAGACCATGCCTCCGGACAGACTCGACCGGGTGCGCCCCAACCCCATCGTCCGGCGCCAACTGAGGGAACTGCTCCGCCGCCACATCCGCTTCCATATGGGCGTGGA
>CAYRFY010000925.1:0-2368 GCA_964423635.1 uncultured Armatimonadia bacterium
CTAAGACCGCGGCCGTCTCGGCCGCACTGCCGTTGGCCGTAGCCGTGTCCGTCCCTTTGGCCGCGGCCGTCTCGGCCGCACCAGGGTTGAACGGCCACATCGGCGCGGTACAGGCCCGCGCCCTACAGCACGGCCAACGGCGCCGTGCTGCCCTGCCCTACCACGCGCGGCGGAGGGCCTTGAGCAGCTTTTCCACCGTATCGCACTCCGCCATCAAATGGCACATCGGCTCGTAGCAGCGAAGCTGGCTGTCCGCGGTGTTCCAGCGCTCCCTGGCCTCCGGGACCAACCAGACCACGCGGTGGGCACCCCTCACGAGGTCCTCAAAGGCCCACTGCATCGCCTCGGAGTGGTTGTTGCGTCCGTCGCCGATGACGATCACCGAGGTCCGTCGCCCCACCAGGCGAGGCTCGTCCTGCAGGAGCTGGTAGCAGGCCCCGCCGAAGTCGCTGAAGGCATGCAGGTCCAGGCCGGCGTCTTCCGCCGCCCGGGGCAGGTTCGTTTCTCCCGCCAGTAGCGCCGAGGTGACTTCCCGGGCGCGATTGGTATAGCCGAACACCCGCAGCTTGCGGGCGGTGGCCGCCAGACCGCGGAGCAGCTCCAGGGTCAGCTCGGCCATCTTCACCACCGAGCCCGAGACGTCACAGAGCACCAGGAGCTCCGGATCGCGGATCTTGTGGCGGCGGTGCGAGAGCAAGAAGGGTACCCCGCCGAACTGCAGGGACCTGCGCACGGTGGTCTTCATCTCGATGCTGCCGCGGTGCGCGCTCCTGCGGCGTCTGGCGGCCCGTGTTGCCAGGCGCCGGGCCATCAGCCCCACGTGGCGCCGAAGCTCGCGCAGCTCGGCGGCCGACATGCGGCGCGGAGAGCTGCGGAGCAGCTCTCGTACGGTCCGTTGGGCCTCACGCGGCGCCGGAGTGGTGAAATGGGGTGTGCGTCCGGCGGTGCCCTCCTCCTGCAGACCCAGGCCCCGGGTGCCCTCACCCTGACCCGCCGAGGCCGCCTGCGGCTGGGACTGGTCGCGTTCTCGCTCCTGTCCCGTCCCCGCTTCGTCCGGCTTGCCGCGGTCCTCCCCGGACGTGGTTGACTGCTCCTGCGGGGGCCGCTCTCCGGGCTCCCCGCGGCCGCCCTCCTCCCCGGTCGCGCCGGACTGGTTCCGCTCAGCCCGGGACATCTGCCCGCCGCGCCCGGGCCCGCGACGGTTCTTGTCCTCCTTGGGTAGAGGTTGGGGGGCGAAGTAGCGGGAGAACTCCTCCTCGAAGACCGGCGTCAGGTCGGCGCGCTTGACCAGCGTGGCGCGCAACGCCTCGCGGAAGGCCGAGCGGTCCAGCCAGGGGACGTGCTGGAGGGCCGCGAGCGCATCGAGGTGCTCGCCGGTGGAGATGTCGATACCCCGCGCCCGCAGGCGGCGGACGAACTTGCGGATGTGGGTGTGCATGCTCGTCACCTGAGGGTGCGGACGGGGCGCCGCGGCAGTTTGCCGTTCGCGGAGCGCACACGGGGCGGCCGGCGGCGACCGCGGGGACCGTTGACGCGACCCGCCACGGCAATACCCGCACCCGCGGGCACGGATTGTTAGCGCCTATGCCTTCAGCAGATTCTGGACTTCCTTCCGGCCCCGCTCCAGGTCGCGCCTGGTCTTGAGAATCACGCTCAGGGTGTCGCGGACCAGCTCGGCATCCAGAGACTCCGCTCCCAGGGCCACCAGCGCCCGGGCCCAGTCCAGTGTCTCGCTGAGGGTCGGGGACTTCTCCAGCTCCCAGCCCCGCAGGCGGTGGACCATCGCCACCAGCTTGTGTACCAGTCGCTCCGGAAGGTCCGGAACTCTCAGCTTTACGACCTCGGCCTCCTCCTGCGGCGCCGGGAAGTCGATGAACAGGTGCAGGCAGCGCCGCCGTAGCGCGTCTGAGACCTCCCGGGTTGCATTGCTGGTCAGCACCACCAGCGGCACATGCCGGGCCGTGATGGTTCCCAGCTCCGGAATGCTCACCTGATAGTCGCTGAGCAGCTCGAGCAAGAAGGCTTCGAACTCCTCGTCGGCGCGGTCGATCTCATCCACCAGCAGGACCACCGGCTCTTCCGAGGTGATGGCCTGCAGCAGAGGCCGCGGCAGCAGGAAGGCTCTGGAGAAGAAGCCCCCCGGCTGCTGCTCCAGCCGCTCCACGGCCTCGCCCAGGTCTGAGACCCCCTCCAGGAGGTCGCCCAGTTGGTCCTTGAGAATCTGGGCGTACAGAAGCTGCTTGGCGTACTCCCACTCGTAGAGGGCCTTCGCCTCGTCGAGGCCTTCGTAGCACTGCAGGCGCAGAAGCGGGCTTCCAAGAGCCGTCGCGCAGGCCTTGGCCAGCTTGGTCTTCCCGACCCCGGGCGG